>DASPZW010000233.1:0-5808 GCA_035636055.1 Actinomycetota bacterium | reverse complement strand
ATCCGGTCCTTCCCGCACGAGGGGCTCCGGGCCTTCAGGATCGCCACCTTGGATCCCGCCAGGCGGGCTAGTTTCAAAGCCTCCCGGGCGCCGCGCACGTACGCGGCGGTCACGTCGACGCCGTCGGTGTCCACCACCCGGCCCTCGCCCGCCAGGACGTCGGCCCCGGAGGCCCCGGAGGCCCCGGAGGGGCCGGGGACGATCTCGGCCGGCCGGCGGGGCGTCGGGAGGCCGCCGAGCTGTTCGGGGCACACCAGGATCGCCCGGCCCTGGCGCACGAGGTCCATCACGGCTCCGCTGGGCTTGGCCACGCCGGTGTGGGTCGTCGCCAGGCCCGCGAGGCAGGCGGACACCAGAATAGGCGGGTCGGGGGCGACCGGCCCGCCCACAGGGACCGCAGGGACCGCAGGGACCGCAGAAACCAAATCGTCTCCCTGTGCGTCAGACATTGTGTAAGATGTTACGCGATCGGAGCGAAGGCGGCAGCGCACGGCCCGCCCTGGGAACAATGAAGGGTGAGTGTCGTAATTTGGCACGCGCGAAAAGCTTGTCAAATTGTCAAGTGGCCGCTACACTGGGAGACTCTGCTTCTCCTCGCCAAGGGACCCGAACCGGGGAACGAACCAGAGGCTCGGGCCTTTCCGTGCGACTTCGACAAGGATCACCCACATGAGAAGAAGAGAAAGCTACTCCGACTACGAGCCGAGCCCCCGCCACGATTTCAAGGAGGAGGAGGCACCGCATGAGGACCTTGTGCGGCAGTACCTCCGGGAGATCGGCCAGTACCCGCTCCTGACCGACGTCGACGAGGTCGAGCTTGCCAAGGCCATCGAGGCGGGCAATGCGGCCGAGGCGAACATGGCCAAGCCCAAGCGCAAGCTGACGCCGAAGCAGCGTGAGGACCACCAGAAGAAGATCGACACCGGCCGGGCCGCCAAGCGGCGGTTCATCCAGTCGAACCTGCGCCTCGTCGTGTCCATCGCCAAGAAGTACTCGGCGGCGGGCCTGCCCCTGCTCGACCTCATCCAGGAGGGCAACCTCGGTCTCATGCGGGCGGTCGAGAAGTTCGACTACCGCCGGGGCTTCAAGTTCTCGACCTACGCAACCTGGTGGATCCGCCAGGCGATCACTCGCGCCATCGCCGACAAGGCCCGCACCATCCGCATCCCGGTCCACATGGTGGAGACGCTGTACCGGGTCCGCAAGGTGCAGTCCGAGCTGGTGGAGTCCCTCGGGCGGGAGCCGACCATCGACGAGATCGCCCGCTCCGCCGAGATGACGCCGGACAAGGTCCGGGAGGCGTTCCGCGTCCTCCCCGAGCCGGTGTCGATCCACGAGCCCGTCGGCGACGAGGACGCCGAGCTTGGGGACTTCATCCAGGACACCGAGGCCCAGGGGCCCTTCGAGGCGGCAGCCCTCACGCTCCGCCAGGAGGACCTCTGGCGGATGCTCGACTCGCTGACCGACCGGGAGAAGAAGGTCCTGGCGCTGCGCTTCGGCCTCCTCACCGGCGAGCCGCGCACGCTGGAGGAGGTCGGGCGGGAGTTCGCCCTCACCCGGGAGCGGATCCGCCAGATCGAGGCCAAGGCGCTGTCGAAGCTCCGGCACCCATCCAGCCCGGGTAAGCTCCGGGACATGGTGTCGCTGTAGGAGCACCCGCAGCCCGGCCCTCCTCAGCGCGGAGAGAGGCAGGCCCCCGTTGATCACCGCGATCGTGCTCCTGAAGGCGGAAGTCCACTCCATCCCGGAGACGGGCCAGGCCATCGCCGAGCTCGCCGCCGTGTCGGAGGTCTACTCGGTCGCCGGTCCCTGGGACCTCGTGGCGGTCGTGCGCGTCCGGAGCCAGGAGGAGCTGGCCGACGCCATCACCCACCAGATCGACAAGATCCCCGGCATCACGTCCAGCGAGACGCTGCTCGGCCTGCAGGTGTTCTCGCGCCACGACCTCGACCGGATGTTCTCCCTGGGCTACGAGAGCGAGACCCAGTGAGCGACGCCCCGCGTCGCGACCTCGTCGTCGCGCACTACCACGAGGTGGGCTTGAAGGGCCGCAACCGGTCGTTCTTCGAGCGCCGGCTGGTCGAGAACATCCGCCTGGCCCTCCGGGACACCGGCTACGCGAAGGTGCGCTCCATCCCGGGGCGCATCCTGATCGAGCTGACCGAGAGCGCCGACCTGGACCGGATCACCGCCGCCCTCGGCCGGACCTTCGGGCTGTCGAGCTACTCCCCCGCGGTGTCGGCGCCCGCCGACATGGACGCACTCGTGGCGACGGCCCTGGATCTTGCACGAGAGGAGCCGTTCGAGTCATTCCGGGTCAGAGCACGGCGGGGCCACTCGTCGTTCCCGGAGGGCTCCCAGCGGGTGAACGAAGTCGTGGGCCAGGCCATCAAGGATGCGACCGGCGCCCGCGTCGACCTCTCCCACGGCGAGTGGACCTGCCACATCGAGCTGGTCCAGAACCGGGCCTTCCTCTACGCCACCCGGATCCCCGGCCCCGGCGGCCTGCCCGCCGGGTCGTCGGGCCGCGTGGTCAGCCTCCTGTCGGGCGGCATCGACTCCCCCGTCGCCACGTGGGAGCTTGCGAAGCGGGGCGCCTCGGTCACGGCGGTGCACTTCCACGGTCAGCCCTACTCCGACCCCTCCAGCGCCCGCCAGGCCGCCCGCCTCGCCCAGCACCTCGCCCCGTGGCTCGGGGAGGTGGACCTGTGGCTCGTGCCTTTCGGCGACGTCCAGGCCGAAATCGTCACCTCGGCCCCCGCCGAGCTCCGGACGATCCTCTACCGCCGGTTCATGATGCGCATCGCCGAGTCGATCGCCCTGTCCGTGGGGGCCGAGGCCCTCGTCACCGGCGAGAGCCTGGGGCAGGTCGCCTCCCAGACGCTGCCGAACATGCGGGCGATCGACGTCGTCGTCGACACCATGCCGGTGCTGCGGCCGCTCGTAGGCCGGGACAAGATCGAGATCGAGGCGCTGGCCCGCCGGATCGGCACGTACGACATCTCGGTCGACCCGCACCAGGACTGCTGCGTGCTCTTCGCCCCCCGCCAGGCGGCCACCCGGGCCCGCCTGCCGGAGCTGGAGGCCGCCGAGGCGGGCCTGGACGTCGCCACCCTGGTGGAGAAGTCCCTCGCTGACGTCGAGGTGCGCCACTTCCCGTCCGGCCCGTAACAAGCCCCCGCAACAAGCCGCGAACCAGGCCGCACCAAAGCCCGGACCGCCGACCCTCCCTACTCCAGGCCCGGCGGCGTGATCGGCTTCCCGGTCTCCAGCCGCACCAGGGCATCGGCCAGGAATGAGCGGATCCCGGCCACATCCACGCCGTCGTACCGGTCGGGGTAGCCGGAGAGCCGCGCCAGGGATTTCGTGAACTGGAGCCGGGCCCCCACGACCCCACCCCGGCCCAGGTGGTGGAACCCCGTGGCGAGCTGGATCAGGCCCTGCAGGAACGGGCGCTCGGCGGCAGGCGCCTCCGCCCAGTGCTCCTCGAGCGTCTCGTGGGCGAGGAAGTACTGACCTTCCCGGAACAGACGGATCCCCTCGACGAGGTAGGGGGAGCGCTCGCCAAGGGGATCCGCCACACCAACAGCTAGCGAAACGAAGCTACGCCGAGGCGCCGGCAGGCTCGCGGAGGTCGACGGACTCGGTGACCTCGTGGAGCGCACCGGTGGCGACGTCGAACACGAAGCCCCGGATGTTCTTGTTCGGGATGAACGGGCTCTCCCGGATGCGGGCGATGCTCTGCCGGACGTCTTCGTCGAGGTCGGGGAACGCTTCAAGGGCGAAGCGGGGCTTGACGCCGGTGTCGTCCTGGATTTGGCGCTTCACCGCGTCGTCCGTGAAGGTCAGCATCCCGCAGTCCGTGTGGTGGATCAGGATGATCTCCGTCGTGCCCAGCAGCCGCTGCGAGATGGTGAGCGACCGGATGGCGTCGTCGGTGACCACACCCCCGGCGTTGCGGATGACGTGCGCCTCGCCCTCGCTCAGGCCGAGGATCTTGTGGACGTCGAGGCGGGCGTCCATGCACGCCAGGACGGCGAGGTGCTTCGACGGCGGCATCGGTAGGGCTCCACCGAAGGATTCGACATAAGCGGCGTTGTTCGCCAGAACGTCGTCGGTCACGCTCACTGGATTCTCCTTGTGAGATTGGGCTGGGGGCTCTGCATCGAAGCCGGCTTATCGCTCGACCGGAACTCCGACAAGCGAGCCGTATTCGGTCCACGACCCGTCGTAGTTCTTGACGTTGTCGTAGCCGAGGAGCTGGGTCAGGACGAGCCACGAGTGCGAGGAGCGCTCGCCGATGCGGCAGTAGGCGATAATCGGCTTGTCGCCCTTGATGCCGGCGTCGCCGTAGAGCTCCTTGAGCTCGTCCGCGGTCTTGAAGGTACCGTCCTCGGCCGCCGCCTTGCTCCAGGGGATGTTCGAGGCGCCGGGGATGTGCCCGGGCACCTGCGCCTGCTCCTGGGGGAGGTGCGGGGGGGCCAGCAGGTCACCGCGGAACTCCTCGGGGGAGCGCACGTCGACCCAGGCCTTGTCGCCGGCGGCCACCGAGTCGATGACCTCGTCCCGCAGCGCCCGCAGCTCGGGCCGGACGGCGCCGATGGGAGCGGCGCCGGTTGCGGGCGCCACTGCCGGTACGTCGGCCGTCAGCTCACGGCTCTCCAGCTCCCACTTCTTGCGCCCGCCGTTGAGCAGCTTGGCGTTGTCGAAGCCCAGGTAGCGCAGCAGCCAGAACGTGTAGGCCGAGAACCAGTTGTTGTTGCCGGCGTAGAGGACGACGGTCGTGTCGGCACCGACGCCCGACTTCTTGAGGAGCGAGGCGAGCTTGCTCTGCGAGAGGAACTCCCGGCGGAGCGGGTCGTGCAGGTCGGTCTTCCAGTTCCAGGCGATCGCACCCGGGATGTGGCCCTTGCTGTACAGCGACGTGTCCTCGTCGACCTCGATGACTCTGAGCGACGGGTCGTTCAGCCTCGACTCGAGCTCCTCGTCTGAGATCAGGACATCGGGATTCACGTACTCAGCCATGCTCTGCTCCTTTCATGGTTCTACGCTGGGTCTTGACGTACGGACACTTCTGGGAGTTGCGATGCTTCACGGCGGCGGATGATCTCCCGGCAGGAGGCGTCCCCCCTGGCGATCGATGCCTCGACCTCGACATCGCTCGGGTGGCCGAGCGCCGCCATCGCCCCCTCCTTGAGGGCCGGGTCGATGACCGTGACCAGGTCGGAGTGCTCCAGGGCGATGTCGCGGAACGCGCAGTCGGGGGTGTCGATCTCTGCCTCGTCCAGGGCGAGGCGGACGATCTGGGCCTGCGGCGAGAAACGCCGGAGCTCCTCGACCAACGCCCGCACGGCGGCGGCGAAGTCGAGCCCGCCGTCACGGTAGCCGAGCATCATCTTGCGGCCCTCCTCCCGGGCCACCTGGTCGGCGACGCTGTAGAGGGTGGGGGCGTCGATGCGCTCGATCAGGCGGATCAGGATGGCGGCGATCAGCCGGTGGGGGTTCGGCCCGGCCGGCAGGGGCTCGGGCACGGCGACGAGCATCTCCGACTCCGGTACGACGACGCCGGCAGGCGGCGACACCTCCCAGTCCTCGAGGGCGCCCATCTCGCCTTCCCAGGTGAAGTAGACCTTGGCGGGCCGGCCCTTGCGCTTGCGACGGACGCCGGTGGCGAGGAAGCCGGCCTCGACGAGGAGGTCCAGGTGCGCCCGGGCGACGTTGGCGTGCAACGAGAACTCGTCCGCGACCTCCTTGGCCGTCAGTGGCCCCGAGGTCAGGAGGTGCGCCAGGATGGCCGACCGCGTCGGC
>DASPZW010000232.1:0-2082 GCA_035636055.1 Actinomycetota bacterium | reverse complement strand
CGTCGCCCGGGACGGCCGGGTCGCCCCTGGATCCGAGCTGGGATCCGAGCTGGGATCCGAGCTGGGATCCGAGCTGGGATCCGAGCTGGGATCCGAGCTGGGCTCACCGCTCGGGGCACGCGCATGACGTCGGAGGCGGTGCTCGTCCTCGAGGACGGCGAGGTGTTCGAAGGGGAGGGCTTCGGCGCGACCCAGGAGGCAGTAGGCGAGGCGCCCCATGAGGCGGTGGGCGAGGTCGTCTTCAACACCGGGATGACCGGCTACCAGGAGGTGTTGACCGACCCCTCGTACCGGGGCCAGATCGTCACCATGACCTACCCCCACATCGGCAACTACGGGCTGAACCCCGACGACACCGAGGGGGCCCGGCCCCACGTCGCCGGCTTCGTGATCCGCGACCTTCCCGTGGCCTGGTCGTCGTGGCGGGGTCGCCAGGGCCTCGACGAGTACCTTCGGGAGTGGGGCGTCGCCGGCATCACCGAGATCGACACCCGCCGCCTGACCCGCCACCTGCGGTCCGCGGGTGCCATGCGCGGCGCCATCGCCCCCGCCGGTAGCGACCCGGCCACGGTGGTCGAGCGCCTTGCGGGCCATCGCAGCATGGTCGGGGCCGACTTCGTCAGCGAGGTGACGGCCGGGGAGCCCTACGAATGGCCGTGCGACAACGCCCGCTGGCGCGTCGCCGCCTACGACTTCGGCATCAAGACCAACATCCTGCGCCAGCTTGCCGCCCATGGATGCGCCGTCACGGTCTACCCCGCCTCGACCCCCGCCGCCGACCTGCTGGCAGGCGATCCCGACGGCGTCTTCCTCTCGAACGGGCCGGGTGACCCGGAGGCGGTCGGCTATGGGATCGCCGCGGTCAAGGACCTGCTCGGCAGGGTGCCGGTGTTCGGGATCTGCCTCGGCCACCAGCTCCTCGGCCTCGCGCTCGGGCTGCCGACCTTCAAGCTGCCCTTCGGCCATCACGGTTCCAACCACCCCGTAGCACGGCTCGCCGACGGTCGGGTGGAGATCACGACGCAGAACCACGGCTTCGCCGTCGCCGGCGGTCCCTTCGGGTTCGAAGCGCCCCTTTCTCCGGGCGCCGCCCTGCCCCAGGGCCTCACGGCGGCGTCACCCCACGGGCCGGTGCGCCTCACCCACGTCAACCTCAACGACTACACGGTGGAGGGTTTCGCCCTGGTCGACGAGCCTGCGTTCGCCGTCCAGTACCACCCCGAGGCCGGACCCGGCCCCCACGACCCCCGGTACCTGTTCGACGACTTCTGCGAGCTGATGGCCCGTGGATAGGGAAGCGCCGATCTCGTACGTGGCCCTCGACGCCATGGGCGTCCTCTACCGCCAGCGCGGGGTGAGCTCGCTGCTCGTTTCCTTCGCGGCGAGCATGGGGGTCGCCGCCGACGCCGGCGTGGCGCGGGACCTGTACCGCCGGGCCAGCCGGGGCCTGCTCAGCTCGGCGGAACTCTGGCAGGCGCTCGGGATCCCGGGCCCCGACCGCGACGCCGAGTTCCTCGAGCACCGGGCCGTGATGCCGGGAGCCCGGGACTTCCTCGCGGCGATGCACGCCGAGGGCATCCCCGTCGGCTGCATCACCAACGACCTCGCCGAGTGGTCGCGCTGGCTCCGGCGCACCCACGGGCTCGAGGACGCCATCGGCCCCTGGGTCGTGTCGGGGGAGGTCGGCGTGCGCAAGCCCGACGCGGCGATCTTCCAGCGTTTCCTCGCGGAGGCTGGGTGCGAGGCCGCCGAGTGTATCTTCGTGGACGACACGCCGGAGAACCTGGACGGTGCGCGCCGCCTCGGGTTCCGCACCCAACTGTTCTCCGGTTTCGACGACGTCCGGAATCTGATCACCCAGTTGCACACCGTTGCGTAACCAGGGCAATCCGAGAGAAGAGAGGCTGACCGATGGGTAGAGGTGACCGCCGCAAGACGCGCTGGAAGAAGGACCGCCAACGGGCGAAGAAGCTCCGGGACAAGCGCAAGGCCAAGGCCCGCTCCGAGGCCCGGAAGGGCTAGCCGGGCATGCCGCGCAGGTCCGACCTCCACTCGATCCTCATCATCGGGTCCGGCCCGATC
>DASPZW010000231.1:0-11096 GCA_035636055.1 Actinomycetota bacterium | reverse complement strand
ACCCTCGAAGTCGTGGTTGCCGGCGGCGGCCACGAGCACCATCCCGTGGTCGTGGGCACTGTTCCCCTGCCCCGACCCTCCTTGCCGCGCGCCTCGCATGAACGACCTGCCCGCGGCCTGGGCCCACCTCGCTCCGTATCTCTTCGTCGTGGCCGCCGCCGTTGCCGTCGTCTCCACCGCGGCGGGATGGCGCCGCCGGGGCTCGGTGCCGGAACCCGTCGCCGCCGGGGCTCGGGCAGCCGGGCCGTGGACGGTGAGCCCACCGTGGGAACCGGCGCTGCGGTACGCCCGGTCGGCGACCGTGAGGGTGGCGAGCGACCCGCTGGTGGGAGCGGCCATCGCCCTCGCGGCATTCGGGCTCGCCATCGGCCGCCAGCCGCTCGTTGCCTTCCTCGGCCTCTTCATGATCCCCACCGCCGCCCTCGCCCCGGGGGCCTTCCGGGGCCGGGGCGGGCTGGAGCCGTTCATCGCCGGCGCCGCGTCCGACCTCTGCCTGGTCCTCGGTCTCATGCACCGCCATACGGCGACGGGGGTGTGGAGCACACCGGTCCCGGGCCGCGTTGGCGTCGGAGCCGTCCTCGTCTGCCTGGCGGCGGGCCTGCGCCTGGCATGGCCGGGGTTCATTCGCCCGGGGTCGGTACGCCCGGGGTTGGTTCGCCCGGAGGCCGTTCGCCCGTGGGCCGGAGCCACCCCGCAGCCGGTGCTCGCCGCGATCGGGTGGTTCCAGGGCCTGTTCCTCGCATGGTGGGCAGGGCGGCCGGCGGCGGCCGGGCTGGCCCTGATCGCTCTCCTCCTCGTCCTCGTTGGCATCGCTGCCGCGCGGGCCAGGCGGCAGGAGGCCGGGCTGCTGTTCGCCGGTGCGCTCGCCGCCCTGCTCGCCGGGCTGGGGGCGGGTGCGGCGACCGTCGCGGTCGTGGGCCTCGCGGGGACCGCGTTCGCGATGGGCGAGCGCGCCGTCTCGCTCGCCACGCTGGCTCTCTCACCGTTGTCGGCCCCTGCGATGGCGGGGGTGCTCCCGGCGCTGCGGCCGTGGCTCCCTGCGGCCCTTGGCATCGCCGTCGTCGCTTGGGCGGCGGCGCTCCACTCCCTGCTCCAGCCCCCGCCGGAGGCGGCCCGGTGGCGGGGCGTCCCGGCATTCGCCGCGGCCGCGGGCACGGCGGCTTTCCTGGCCTGGCACGGCACCGAGGCGCTGATGTGGGCCGCGTACGGCCTCGGAGGGGCCGGGGTGCTCGCCGCCCTCGCCGTGAAGCCGCTCCCCGCGCCGGCTAGGACCAGTCCCGCGTCCAGCAGCGACGCGGCGGCCCCCGGCATCGGCAGTGTTCGGGAGGCCGGTCTGGCCGCGCTGGGGGCCGGGCTCCTGATTGTGGCGCTCCTCGTCCTGGGCGGCCTGACAATCGCCGGCCTACGGACCAGCTTCCTCTAAGCCGACCAGCGGGATCGGGATCAAGATTGGTCAAGAAAGGACTTCTCCCTGTTTGATCAAGCACCGCTGTCCCTTACATGGAGTGGGTGGACCCGTACGACCCGAGGCGATGCCGGAACAGCCCTCATCCGTTTGTTCACTGACGGTGGTCGAACGCCGGTGAGAGCCCCGTCCACCGGCGACCGCTGTGTCGGGTAAGCGGAAGGCGAGGGCCGAGAAGTGGCAAGAAGTTCGGCAACTTTTTGTTCCCGGAGAACAGAAATCCTTCCAACTTCTCGTTGCCAGGGCGATGGGTGCTTGTCGCAGAGGGCTGCGAGCACGTCGTAGCCGCAGCTGTACCCCACGTTGCGTGACGAGGACGGGCTACTCTCGCCAGGGTGCCGGCTGCACTTCCACCCACACGGGACAGCGACGAGCCCACGAACGTGCGCATGGCGCACCTTCTTGAACAATCTATGACCAGCCCAACGCGATCACAGGCGCTTAAGAGCGGCGCACGACGCCGCATGAAGGTAGATTCGTTGAGTTCTTTTCACACTTCCTCCAACCGCAGTGCCCTCGTCGCCGGGGTCATCTAGCGGCGGGGGCCAAGGAGCCGGCGCATGCCAGAAGCACGGCCGTCCCGACCCGATCCCGCACGCCGCAGGACGGCGGACGGCACCAAGGCGCGGCCGGCCACGGGCGTGAAGCCACCCGGCGCGTCCTCGGGTGGGAAAGCCGGGGCGGGAACAGCCAGGACCGGCGCCACGGCCGGTGGGAAGGCCGGAGCGGGAACGCCCAGGACCGGCGCCATGGCCGGTGGGAAGGCCGGGAAGGGAACGCCCAGGACCGGCACGTCGCCGGTTCGGTCTACGACGGGCGGCCCCACCGGCACCGGCACCCGGAGCAGGCAGGCGACGACCGCCACACCCCGCCCCCGGCCGCGCCATCCCAGCGGTGCCGCACCGCAGGGCAGGACCACCGCCGGGAGGACCTCGCAAGCTACCCGTCCCCGGCCGGCACCCGCCACCACACGCCGGCCTCCGGCGCGCCGCGGCACCACTCGGCCCAAACGTCCGGCGGTCGCCCAGCCGAGGACCCCGCTCGCCCGGTTCATCGTGTGGATCCTCCGCCGGTGGTGGCTCTGGGCGGCCTGCGGCTTCGCCGCGGGGGCGGTGGCCATCTTCGCACTGTTCATCGGCAACGTGCCGCTGCCCACTGCCCTCCCGGCGAACCAGTCCTCCACGGTGCTCGCCGCCGACGGGAGCGTCCTTGCCCTGTACCACGGCACCGAGGACCGGGTCATCGTCCCGCTCGCCCAGATCTCGACCAACCTGCGGCAGGCGGTCGTTGCCGCGGAGGACCGCAGCTTCTACAGCGACAGCGGGGTCAGCCTGCGGGGGACGCTGCGTGCCCTCTGGGTGGACATCGCCGGGGGGTCGATCGCCCAGGGGGGATCGACCATCACCCAGCAGTACGTGCGCAACGCCTTCGCCGAGGTGGGCAAGCAGCGCAACATCATCCGGAAGCTCCGGGAGGCGACCCTCGCCATCAAGTTCGAACGCAAGTACTCCAAGGACAAGATCCTCGAGGACTACCTGAACACCGTCTACTTCGGGCGCGGGGCCTACGGGGCGGAGGCGGCGTCCCGGGCCTACTTCAACAAGGCTGCCAAGGACCTGAGCGTCTCCGAGGCCAGCTACCTGGCCGGGATCATCCGGCGCCCGGAGTACTACCAGCCCGATTCCAACCCCCAGGGGGCGACCCAGATCCGTGACACAGTCCTGACCAGCATGGTGTCGTCCCGGTACCTCACGCAGGCCCAGGCGGACGCGGCCAAGGCGCAGAAGCTGAACTTCCAGGCGGGCGCCGCCTCGTCGTCGGCCCGGGGGGCCTACTTCGTCGAGTACGTCCGCCGCCTCCTCAAGGACACGTACCACCTCTCGGACCAGCAGATCCTGACCGGCGGACTCCAGATCACGACGACGCTCGACCCCCGCCTCCAGGACGCAGCCGAGGCCGCCGTGTCGTCCACCCTCAACAAGGACGACGATCCTCAGGCCGCCCTCGTCGCCATGGACGTGGACGGCAGCATCCGGGCGATGGTCGGCGGGCGGAACACAACGAGCCTGCAGGCAGCGCAGGGGTTCAACTTCGCTGCCCAGAGGTCGGGACCGAACGGGGGCCGCCAGGCCGGGTCCTCCTTCAAGCCGTTCACCCTTGCCGACTTCATCGAGAGCGGGTACTCGATCGACTCCACCGTCCAGGGACCCCCGGCGATCGTGGTCACGTCGAGGCAGTGCGCGTTCCCGGACGGATCCCCCTGGCCGGTGAACAACTTCAAGAACGAGAGCTTCGGCGACCTCAGCGTCACCGAGGCGACGGCGCAATCGGTCAACACCGTGTACGCCCAGCTCGTGGACCGGCTGGGACCGAGGAACGTCCAGGCCCTCGCCGAGCGCGTGGGCGGTTGGAGCTCGCTCACCCCGGTGTGCTCGATCGCGCTGGGTACCTCGGCGGTGACCCCGCTCGAGATGGCACGGGCCTATGCCACGTTTGCTGCCAGGGGGCAGCGACCCGACCCAATCGCCGTGACCAAGGTCGTGACCCCCGCCGGGCAGGTGCTCGTCAACGTGGCCCCCCGCAGCGAGCGGGTCCTCGACCCCAACGTGGCCGACACGGTGACGCGGGTCCTCACCCAGGTGCTCGACCACGGCACGGCGTCGGGCAAGGGCATCGGCCGGCCCGCCGCGGGCAAGACCGGCACGACGGAGAACCTCGTCGACGCCTGGTTCGTCGGCTACACCCCCAACCTGTCGGCGGCGGTGTGGATGGGCTACACGACAGATCCCAAGACCGGCAAGCCGCCGCAGATGACCAACGTCCACGGGATCGAGGTGTCCGGCGGGACGCTGCCGGCGACCATCTGGCAGAAGTTCATGAAGGCAGCCGTCGCCGGGACCAAGGTCGCGACCTTCACGGCCCCGACGGCGAGCGGCAAGGTGATCGGACCGCCGGGCGCCCCCTGCGGCAACGGCGCGCAGCCGACACCCGACAACCAGTGCCTGCCCCCGGGGTCGCCGTGCCCGGGGGCCTCCCCAACGCCGGCGACGACCCCGCCGCCACCGTCGGCGCCCACCGGGACCGTGACCCCCACGGGGACCGCGACCCCCACGGGGACCGCGACGCCGGCGGCCACGCCGACGCCGTGCCCGTCGCCGTTCGGCCTGCTTCCGTCCGACATCATCATCCCGTCCCCCAGCCCGTCGCCTGGTGCCACGCCCAGTGGCCACTGAGACGCACGCCGCCCGGCGGCGGATCGGCACCGGTTGGGCGGAGCGGCCCGCCTCGCTCGGCCTGGCGCTCGCCGCCGCGGCGGTGGGCCTCGCCATCAGCTACCTCGTGAAGAACCAGTGCGCCACCCATCCCTGGGCCAACAACTTCCAGTACTCGCACTTCTGCTACAACGACATCCAGCCGCTGTTCCACGCCCGGGGCGTCGATCGGGGTCTCATCCCCTACCGCGACATCACCGTCGAGTACCCGGTGCTCATCGGGACGTTCATGTACGTGTTGGGCAGGCTCCTGGCCTTCCTCAACCACGTCGGCCTGGTGGCGGGGTACAACGACCCCTCCTACTTCGAGATCACCGCCCTGTTCCTGTGGCCGTTCTCTCTCGCCGTGACGATGCTGCTCCGCCCGCGGGTGACCGCCGGGCGCCTCATGATCTGGGCCATCGGGACGCCCACCCTCTTCTACACGTTCCTCAACTGGGACGTGATCGCCGTGGCCCCCATGGTCTGGGGGCTGGTGGAGGTCGAGCAACGGCGCTGGGGCCGGGCCGGCTTCGCCTTCGCCCTCGGGGCCAGCGCCAAGCTCTTCCCGGCGTTTCTCCTGCCGAGCGCGTTGGGCGGGGCGTGGGCCGCCCGCGACCGCAAAGGCGCGAGCCGGCTGGTGAACGGCTTCGGGATCGGGCTGGTCGCCGCGAACGTGCCGTGGATGCTGGCGTCGTTCTCCGGCTGGATGGGGGTCTGGAAGTTCCACGCCGACCGCTACCCCGACTTCGGGACGCCGTGGTACTGGGTGGCCCAGATGGCCAGTCCCGACCACCTGTCGCACTGGTGGGGCAGCGTCTCAGGGGGATGGGGGGGCTTCGTCGGCACCGTGGGGATGCTGGTCTTCGGGCTGGTCTCCCTGCTCGTGCTCTGGGTCGGCTGGCGGCGGCGGGCCGAGCCGGGCGGCTATCCCGTCGTGGCGACGGGCCTGGCGATCGTCGCCTCGTTCATGGTCCTCGCCAAGGTCCACTCGCCCCAGTACGCGCTGTGGATCATCCCGCTGATCGTCATGGTGGACATCCGGTGGCGGCTGGTCTTGGCCTACCTCGCCTGCGACGCCGTCCTCTACGTGTCCGGCTGGTACTGGTACGCGAGGCCCGCGCCCTTCGCCCCGCCAGCCCCGCTTGCCGAGAAGATCTTCATCGTGGCGGTCTTCGCCCGCGCACTCGCGCTGGTGGTCATCGCGCTGCAGGCGGCCCGCCACGGGCGGCGGCTGCGTCCGGGGCCCGCCGAGCCCGTGCCAGACGCGGTCCCCGACGACGTCGAGGTGGCCGCCGCATCGGAAACCTGAAGATTTCTTCGCGCGCTTTCGGGAATGGCCCGTTTTCTGTCGGTACCCCTCCCTATAGTGGGCTGCAGTTGGATAGTGGGTTGCAGATGGACGCTTCGACCAACCGAGGTTAAGATGCACGGCTGCCCCACCTTGCTCCCTCACCGGAGCCTTCCGGATCGCCGGAAGTCCTCAAGGAGGCAATATGCGTCACTATGAAGCTGTGATAGTTCTTGACCCGCGGCTGGATGAGGCGTCCTCGAAAGAGGCGATCGAGCGCTTCACCAAGCTCGTCCAAGCCAAGGGTGAGGTTACGAAGGTGGACTCGTGGGGCCGGCGCCGGCTCGCATACGAGATCAACCACCTGACCGAGGGCAACTACCTCGTAGCCAAGTTCAAGGCCGACCCGACCTTGCTGGAGGAGCTCGACCGACTCTTCAAGATCGGCGAGGAATATATCCGGGCCAAAATCGTCCGGGTATCCTAGGCACGAGGGGAGGCTCTAGATGTCCAATCAGATCACGGTGGTCGGCAACCTGACGCGCGAGCCAGAGCTGCGCTACACGCCAACTGGGGCGGCGGTAGTGAAGATCGGCATCGCGGTCAACCGGTCATACACGAACCGCAACGGCGAGAAGGTCGAGCAGACCGACTTCTTCACGGTCAACGCCTGGCGCCAGCTTGCCGAGAACATCGCCGAGACCTGCAAGGTCGGCCAGCGGGTCATCGTCTCGGGTCGCCTCCAGTCCCGCACTTGGGAGACGGAGGAGGGTTCGAAGCGCACCATGGTCGAGATCGAAGCCGACGAGGTCGGTCCGTCGCTGCGCTGGGCCACCGCGCAGGTCACGAAAGCCACGCGAGGTGGGCCCGGAGAATGGGCCGCGGCCGAGGCCGCCACCGAGCAGGCTCCACAGGAGGTGCACGCTGCCACGTAAAGACACGCGCAAGGACACCCGAGGGACCGGCGACAAGAAGGACAGCAAGAAGTCGGCCCGTCCGCAGCGCAAGAAGGTTTGCTACTTCTGCCGGGAGAAGGTCACCTACGTCGATTTCAAGGACGTAGCGCTGCTCCGGCGGTTTGTCTCCGACCGCGGCAAGATCCGGGCACGAAGGGTGACCGGGACCTGCTCGCAGCACCAGCGGGACGTCGCCGCGGCGGTGAAGAGCGCCCGCGAGGTCGCCCTGCTGCCCTACGTGATCCGATGAAGGTCGTCCTCAACGCCGACATCGGCACACTCGGGCACAAGGGCGACATCGTGGAGGTGGCGCCGGGCTACGCCCGCAACTACCTGCTGCCCAAGAACCTCGCCCTCTCGGCGAGCAAGGGTGCCGTGCGCCAGGCAGATAGCATGCGGCGCTCACGGGACGAGCGGGAGAAGCGCGAGCGGGCCACCGCCGACGCCTTCGCCGGCCGGATCGTCGGGGCCGGCCTGCGGATCCCGGCCCGGGCCGGGGAGGACGGGCAGTTGTTCGGGTCGGTCACCACGTCGGACATCGCCGATGCTCTGTCCAAGGCGCTGGGTGAGGAGATCGACCGGCGGAAGATCACGGTCGCGGCACCCATCCGATCGGTGGGCACCCACGACTACACTGTCCACATCCGCCCGGACGTGTCCGCGGCGGGGTCGGTCGAGGTCGTCCCCCTGACGTAGCTGGCTCGGCGGAGTCTCGCTCCGTGTGGCTTGCGTCATGGCTTGTGGTTGCGGCTTGTGCGCGGGCCAACCGGGCCATGGGAGGAAGTCGCCACTGTGAGTGGTCGCGGTGGTCGCCCTCGTACCTCGTGGGCGAGTCCCGTCGCACCTTTGGCTGTCTCGCCGCGCCAGGCGCGGTCAAACAGCCACAGTTCGAGTCTGTGACTTCTACAGGCACCTACAACGGGTGTTATGGGGAAATAGCGAACCCGAAATGACCACGAAGAGTGGTCGACCCCCCATGGCCGCCCGCCGCCCGGGAATTCTCGTGGTCAGAAGGTTCGGATAAGCCAGACGGCCTCCCTGGGATGCCACGGTGCGTGGCCAGGGCCGTTCGCGAGGGCCCCACGCCGGCGCCGGGGGGACAACGAGGGTCGCGTATAGCAGACTTCGGCCATGTCCGCTCATGGCCACCCCTGGTGGAGGTACCTCGGAGTCGCCCTGGTCGCAGCGGGGGTTCTCGGGGTGGTGGCCCTCGCCGGCGAGTCGACCCTGAGCCAGACTCTGGCCGCCTTCGACCACCTGCGTTGGTGGTGGGTGCTCGCCGCCATCGGGATCGAAGCCGGCTCCATGGCCGCGTTCGCCCGGGTGCAGCGCCGGCTGCTGCGGGTGGGCGGCACCAAGGTCCACCTCAGCTCCATCCTGGCCGTCACCTACGCCGGCAACGCCATCTCGGTCTCGCTCCCGCTGGCGGGGGCCGAGGTCAGCATGGCCTACACCTACCGGCAGTTCCGCCGGCACGGCATCGACCCTGCGGTGGCCACCTGGGCCCTCGCCGTCTCCGGGATCTTCTCGTACCTGGGCCTGGCGCTGGTGCTGGCCGCCGGGTCCCTCACCGCCGGCAACGACGCGGCCGCGGCCGCTGGCCTCTCCGGTTCGCTGCTGGTTCTGCTGCCGGCTGCCGCCGTCCTCGGTGCCCTTCGCTTCCCGGCGTTCCGCAGCTCCGTGAACCGCATCCTCACCCGCGTCCTGGCCTTCGTCCGCCGGTTGACGGGGCATCCGAAACCCGAGGCCGCCGGCGCCTTCGAACGGCTCCTCGATCGCCTGGCGGCAATGAAGCTCCCCAAAGTGCAGTACGCCGAGGTGCTCGCGCTCGCCGTCTGGAACTGGGTGGCCGACTGCCTTTGCCTCGCGTTCGCCATCCGGGCGACGGGGGTCCACGTGCCATGGCAGGGCCTGCTGCTCGCCTACGGCGTGGCCATGGGGGCCGGCAGCATCGGCCTCACGCCCGGGGGCCTCGGCGTCGTGGAGGCCGCCCTGGCCGCAGCGCTGGTGGCCTCGGGGCTCGGGGGCCAGGTGGCACTGAACTCCGTCCTCCTCTACCGGCTGATCAGCTTCTGGCTGGTGGTGGTCGCCGGGTGGGCACTGCTGGCCGTGCTGAGCTGGACGGGCCGCAAGACAACGCCGCCGGCCACGGCGGTCGCCTGAACCGGAAGGTAGCCACTCCAGGGGCCACTGCAAGATGGCCACGACAACCGAAGCACGCCAGGGGCATGATGGGCGCATGTCGGTTGGCCGCCTTATTCGAGATCTTCGACTGACCTTGGGCTGGTCGCAGGCGCGGCTTGCGGACGAGCTGTGCGAGGTGTCGAGGTACGCGACGGTCACCCGCGAGGATGTGTCCCGCTGGGAACGAGGCAAGCGACGTCCGGGACCGTTCTGGTTGCGTCACTTGGCGACGGTGCTGGAAGCACCATTGCACGTGCTCGAAGGAGCGAAGGAGGGCCGCCGGGGGTTCATCACTGCGGTTGCCGCGACCACGATAGCGCCGATCGTCGCCTCCGACCTCATCGAGTCCGGCTTTGCCGCTGCAATGAGGAATGGCCGTCCAACGATCGATGACTGGCAGGAGAAAGTCAGCGACTTTGGTACCGACTACATGTCGCTCGGCGCAGCGGAGATCCAGAAGCGGCTAGCTGGTGACCTTGTCGTCCTGCAACAGCAGCTCGACGATCCGAGGCTCTGGTCCGTCGCAGCGAGACTGATGACGGTCTATGGCAAGACGATTCCCGGCGCCGATGGCTCACGAGCCGTCCGGTGGTACCGGATGGCCGCTGCCGCCGCCGACAGGTCGGGTGAGGAGCGTGTCCGGGTGTGGGTACGGGGACGGGCTGCCATCGCCCTTGGCTACGAGGGCGCTTGCCTGTCGATCGCGGAGACCTTCGCGGACCAAGCACTCGCGATCAGCGACAGGCCTTCCCTCGGACGGCTCAACGCCGTCATGGCCAAAGCCCACGTTGCCGCGCTCAGGAAGAACAGACGGGCGTCCCTGGACCTGCTGGAGGAGGGCCGCCGCGTCTTTGACGTTGCAGGCTCGCCGGACCAGGAGTCCGACTTTGCCGTTCCCGGGTGGCGGATGGCAATCTTTTCGAGCCTGCTGCTCGCCCGCCTCGGCGACGAGCACCAGGCGTCCGATGCACAGGATCTCGCGGTACGGACACTCCCGGCGTCCCTTCCAAGGTTCGCCACGCACATCGAAATGCACCGTGGTTTGATGCTGGCGCGTTCAGGTGACCGCTCGGGAGGTGTCGACTACGCCCGTGCCGCATTGGACAAACTCCCACCGGAGCGCCACAGCCTGACGCTGCGAATGCTTCTCGCGGAAATTGAGGGCATGGCTTCCGCATCAAGCTGAGCCCCGACGCCCCCAACTGGCCTCTATTACGGCCACTACCCGTTGATCTGATCGTGGGATTGGATGGGGGCCGTGGAGGATGAGGGCGACGGCCTAGTGGGAGAGAACGTTCGGCAGAAGCCGTCTGGACAAAACCATCTCTGCACTGATCGAGCAGCCACCCCGGGCCCCAGACAGCGACGGTGACGCTGGCCCGGCCGCTCTCGGCGCCTGTCGAGCGATAAGCCCGGGAGCGCCACCTTGCTGGGGGCCCGACGTGGCTGCTCGAACACGCCGCTCCCGCATTCACCAATGCCCAAGGTAGGAGATCGACGCCCGGACCATACGAGGGGGTGGCCCGGGCGCCGGATCGCTTGTGTTTCCCATTCTTGACAGGCCTCTGGGGCGCTGCCATATATTGTGGCTCCCGGACGTTCCATCACAATATCTTGTGAATAACTTCGGGTACAAGGTGTGAACGCCCTGTGGACGGAGGCTCAGAACTTGGTAGTGCTTGGGGACAGACCCGGAGTGCAGGCCACTCCTGTCGTCGCTAGAATGACGAACATGTGTTCGCTGGTGACGCTATAGTGGCCACCCGACTGAGCAAGATCGTCGGCGACGGAATAGGGCCGAGCCGCGTCCCACCCCACAACCTGGAGGCCGAAGAGTCGGTACTCGGCGCCTGCCTACTGTCCCGGCAGGCCATCGCCACGGCGATCGAGACCGTGGTGGCCGACGACTTCTACAAGCCGGCCCACGCCGAGATGTTCAAGATCATGCT
>DASPZW010000230.1:0-4295 GCA_035636055.1 Actinomycetota bacterium | reverse complement strand
GCCGAGGTCGCAGGCCTGTTCGACGTCACCGGTTTGGACGTAGGCCTCGGCCATCTTGCTCATGGCGTATTGCCGGGTCTTGTTGGGAGCCGGGCCGAGGGAGTCGAGTCCTTCCTTCAATGCCGGCACTGCCGTCTCAGGACGTTTGAGGCTGACGGCGCCAAACCCCCGGTAACGGCTGATCTTTTCGCCGTTCAGGAGACCCCACGACCAGCCGGCGGGGTCACTCGTCCCTTGCTCGTCAAAGGCTTTCTCGGCCCGGAGCAGCGCGCTCGACATGGCGGGCTCATCATGGGCCACCGCATGAGCGGTGGCCTCCCGGATGGCGATCGAAGCGTGCGCTGCTGGGGGCGCACTGGGAGAGAGGAAGCTCTTGGCCCGCTGGATGGCCTTGACGGCCTCGGTGCCGCTGCCTCTCATGGTCGCCCAGTAGCTCATGCAGCCCGCTGCATAGGCTTGGAGCATGGGGTCGTCAGACCGCTCGGCGTAGGTCTGGGCGTCCTGGTAGTGCTGCTGGGCTCCGGCCAAGTCCCAGGAGTCCTCCGCCACCGAGGCAGCGACCAGGCAGGCGTCGCTGGCTGCTGCGGCCAAGCTGGCCCGGTCGGTCTCGGAGGTGGCGGAGGCGAGCAGTCGGGAGATGAGGCGCAAATGGCCGAGCACCAGGTCCCGCAGGTCTTCGGCGGGCGTCGTTGCCCAGAGCCGGCGGTAGCTCTTGGAGATCGTCATTGCCGCTTCGAGGGTGTCGATGCCGATGGGGGCTGCAGAGGCGAGTCCAGAGGTCTGGACATCGAGCCTCATGCAGCCACCCTCGCCTGGTGCACAGCCACTCGGTAACTGACCGGTAGGCGGGTCCCGGGGAAGGGAGCCCGGAGGACGTTGAGCTCGTGGCAGAGCCCCTCCAGCGCCCGACGGTGGGCGGGGGTGTCGGGGGCGTCGAGGCGGACGGTGACCCCACCCGATGTGGTGGTGATCTCCCCGGAGAGATGAGCGAAGTGGCGCAGCAGGTCCCGGATGTCATGGGGATTGCCGTAGTGGTGGGCGAGGCGCTCTGTCAGCCATTCCTCGGCGTTGTAGGAGGCGATCTTGATCGCATCAACGATGGTCTTTGCCTCCAGGAGCGCGACGTCCCTCTCGGTGCCTGCCTCGGCGAGGGGAACGTGGGTGGGGCAGCACCAGCGTCGATCCTTGAGCAGCTCGATGCCGGCTTCCAGAGCCTCGATGGCGCCAAGCGTCTCGGACTCGGCTGCCCGGATCCCCCGCAGGCCGCCGGAGCCCCTGAGCTGGGCACCGTAGAGGGCCTCCCCGAGAAGAGCCTTGCTGGCGGAGAGCTCCTTCTTCTTGTCGGCGATCTGGCGGTCGAAGGCCTTGCGCTCGGGGTTGGGGACCAGGGCCTCCCCGGGGGCACCGCCGAAGGCATAGGAGACCAGGGCGTCGATGCCGAGGTGGGTCCGCAGGTAGCGGAAGAAGTTCTCCTGGCGCCAGCGGGCGAACATGAGGCAGGCGATGCGGGCGGGGGGAACCTCGGTGCCGAGGGAGGTCAGGATCGGGGTCTGGTGGCCACTCTTCGTGCGCACCACCACCCGGCGCCAGGGACCGGTGCCCTTGAGGGTCACCTCGTCCTGTGCGATGGAGAATCGCACACGCTTTCCCTCGAAGCGCACCTCCCGGCGACAGAACGCCTCCTTGGGCAG
The DNA here is from genome assembly GCA_035636055.1 of Actinomycetota bacterium. Classification (GTDB taxonomy): domain Bacteria; phylum Actinomycetota; class CADDZG01; order JAHWKV01; family JAOPZY01; genus JAOPZY01. The sequence continues at coordinate 2,604 of DASPZW010000230.1, read as the reverse complement.
GGCAGGGTCGCCCTTCTGGTAGGTGATGAAGTCGATCTCCTCACGCCTCAGCCAGGCAAACAGCTTGGCGTCGTAGCCGCCCCGGTCGAAGACGAGAGTGAAGGGCCGGTCACCGAGCACCTCCCGCACCGCCTCGACGACGGCGGGCAGCGCCTTGGCGAGCGAGCCCGACAGCTCGCCGGGAACGAAGAGCAGGGGCCGGCCCTTGGCATCGTTCACGAAGTAGCGCATGAGGCCCCGGCAGGCGATGCGCTGGCGGGTGCTCCACTGATGCGCCAGCTTGGCCTTGCCGGTGTAGACCTGCAGGTGGCCGTCGACGTAGAGGTAGGCGGTGTCCAGCATGCCGCTGCCGACGAAGGCCGCCGAGAGCCGCTCCAGGAACCGCCCTGCCATCTTCTGGGGGACCAGCTCGGCCAGCTTCCGGCGCAGGGTCTTGACGCAGGGTGCCCGCCCGGCGCCGATGAGCGCCCCGAACTCTGCCCGGGCAAGGTGCTTGGCCGCCTCGACGGTGGAGTCGCCGAGGGTGTGCAGGAAGAACAGGCTGAGCGTGACCGCCCGCACCCCGAAGCGCTCCGCAGCCTTGAGGCTGAAGCATTCCCGTGCCGCCTCAACCAGCCCCAGGGCCGCCAGGGCGGGGTAGAACAGGGCCAGGCCGATGTGCCGCCCCCGCACCGAGGCCGGCAGCGTCACCGGGGGCTCATGGCTCGGGGCCATGGCCGGGGGCTCCCCGGCCGCCGGGAAGGCCATCGCCTGGGGATGGGTGGGAGCTCCTCCGCCCCCCGGGGCGGCCTCGGGGAGATGCCCATCGTTGGCGCTTGCCTCCTTCGGGGCCCCCCCCGGAGTGCCGGGGGTCGTGGGGTCGGGATCGTCATCGAAGAGGTGCTCCTGGCGCCACGCCCGTGCCAGGCGGCGCACATGCGACACCGAGATGTGGATGCCGCATTCGGTGGCGATCAGCTCGGTGATGGCCCTGGGGGCCATGGTGGCGGCGTGGGTGGCGATGAGGGCGCGGGCCTCATCGTTCAAGGTGGTGCGAACCGGTGGCGGGGGGCTGGCAGGCAGCAAGGCTGCGACGCCTCCCTCCGTAACCTTCTTGGCCATCCGGCCCACCGTGTTGCGGTGCACGCCGAAAGCCGCCGCGATCTCGTCGTTGTCGGCCAGACCCGTCCTCGACAGCGTGGCGATCGCCAGGTCGCGGCCCACCTTGTCGTTGACGTTGAAGCTGAACGTCGCCATCGACCCGGCGAAGATGCCCACCTCCGTGCCGAAGCGCCGCATCACCAGGCGGGAGCCGATCGGGATCCCCTCGGGCGGGGTGACCTCGACCAGGGGTTCCCGGTCTTCTTCCTGCGGCCCGCCCGGCATGGTTTCCACAAACCAGACTCTATAATTCCACCCGCATATAGGCAAGCATTTAGTCAGATAATTACAACACTCTATCTGGGGGAACTCTCAGTTGTTAGCGGAGATATGGGGAGTCGGGTCGAGGGGTCGACACCAAGGCTTCCCGGAGCAACGCCGGAGCCCTCGTGCCGCATCCCGGCACTCCGGGTCGCCCCGGGTGACGGAGGCTCCCGGCCCTCTTCTGGGACCCCGTGGACACGTCCCCAAGCCCAAACCCATGCACCATCGCGGATGCTCACCACCCCAGGCGAGGTGTCCAGACCTCTGGAGTCCTCGCAATGGTTGGAGAGTAGACGCCAGCAGCCCCGCAGTTGCGGCGCGGCCAAATATAAGAAGCAGCTGGCGGCGTTCCACGTCGTCCTCGTCCAGTGTTCCACACTGAGATTCGGCGGAGGGCGCCACGACGGTGGTGGAGGCCAAGAGCCGCAGCTCCAGCCGGCGACGACGCTGCTGCCGAGCGGCAGCGGCTACCTCCTCAAAGGGAAGTCCAACGGCGAATGCCAGCCAGCGAAGCCCGTCTGGATGAGGAATGCGGCCTCGTTCATAGCCGAGGATGGCCTGACGAGTCGTCCCGCAGTGGGTGCCTTCCTGCCGGGCGGCGGCGTGCATGCCTCTGGCGACGCCGTTCAGAGAGAGGCCCTGTCGTTGGCGAGCCGCGGAGATGAGTTGCGCGAAGGGAAGCTGTTTCACTGATCGAACTAACTGCTCCAAGCTGTCGGCATTGACGACCTTGCCGAATCCTATAGCAGGGTCAGTGTCCAGGGTCACGTCAGAGGTGTTGTTAGGTTGTGGTCGAGTTGTTGTCGTTTCGGAGAGCTTCAATGGACTCGATCACGCCTGCATGGTCCAGCCATGAGTCTGGCGGGCCGCCTCAAGGCGGGGACAGCACCGGATTAATGGGCGGCGGCCCCGAACCGATCGGTGAACCGATCGGGACGCCATCGTGGTGAGCAAAGCCGGTCGTATGGATACGACCAACTGTGAGGCGCCAGTCCGGATGAGGACGGGGGCCTCCTGAAGCGCCATCCAAGCTGAGTACCACCATGGGCAACGCTAGACGCGAGTCGTTGCCCTTTTTCGCGTTCTGGGCCAGTCTACGGCAGTCCTGTACGCGCAGAGGCCCTCCCCACAAAAGGTTTGGCGACCGGGGAGGGCCCCCTCTGAATCTGGTGCGAGGCGCACCTGTGCTTATGGTAGGCA
>DASPZW010000229.1:0-10417 GCA_035636055.1 Actinomycetota bacterium | reverse complement strand
GTCGTTTGGGTCCAGCGGAAGGTCGGCGTAGTAGCGGGTGAGCGGTTCCCGCAGCGCGCGCACGTCGGCCATGCTGAGGTTGGAGCAGACCTCGTCAGAGCTGTAGCGGGCAAAGCCGTGGGTTTCCAGCGTGGGGTCTTCGGCGGCGATTGCAGCGTTCACAGCCAGGTCTCGTCCTCCCACATCGGCGCGCCCGGTGCCCGCGGCGGGTCTCAAAGCGCCCCCACTGACGGTTCCTGGTCGGGGCGGCGGGCAAGATCGGTGATCATCAACGCCTTGATCGCGTGCATCCGGTTCTCCGCCTGCTCGAACACGATCGATGCTGCAGACTCAAACACCTCGTCGGTCACCTCTGCCGATTCGAGCCCGGTTTCCTGCCAAAACTGTTGTCCGCTTGCGGTCGTCGTGTCGTGGGTGGCCGGAAGGCAGTGCAGATACTTCACGTCGGGGTTCTTGGTCCGCTCCAGGAGGCAGCGATCGACCCGGTACGGCAGCAGCAGGCTGATCCGGTCGCGCCACGCCTCGATCGGTTCGCCGATCCGTATCCATGCGTCCGTGTAGACGAAGTCGACCCCACGCACCCCGTCCTCGATGTCCTCGGTGTCAATGACCCTGCCCCCGGTGCCGCGGCAGATCCGTGCGACGACATCGAGGAGGGGCGGAGAGCTCTGTAGGGCTGCTGGCGAGACGATGCGCACGTCCATGCCGAGAAGGGCTCCGGTGACACGGAGCGAGTTCGCAACGTTGGCGGTGGCGTCGCCGACGAAGGCCAGGGAGATCTCCGACCATGGCTTTGGTGAATGCTCGCGCACCGTGAGCATGTCGGCGATCGCCTGGGTGGGATGCCACTGGTTGGTGAGCGCATTCCACACCGGCACCCCCGCGTGGCGCGCAAACGTCTCCAAGGTTGTTTGGTACCTTGCCCGGTAGCCGACGCCGTCATGGAGCCGCCCCAGGACGCGCGCCGTGTCCTGGACCGATTCCCGCTCCCCAAGATGGGAACTGGCCAGGTCGAGATAGGCGACCGCCGCTCCTTGGTGGGCGGCAGCAACTTCGAATGCGGACCGTGTGCGAGTCGAAGGTTTTTCGAAGATGAGGGCGATGCTCTTGCCCGTCAGCCGCGGGCGTTCTTCGCCAGAGCGCCTCGCGGCCTTCAACGTCGCGGCGAGCGCCACGATACGGCGAACGTCGGTAGGCGTCAGGTCGGTGTCCTTCAACAGCCCGCGCATCTGCTCGCCGCCGCTGATCGGCTCCGCCCAGGCTCCGTCCATAACCGCCTTTCCTGCATGACGCCCCAAGCACGGGTTTTCGGCGTCCCAATGCGCGGAGACGGCAGCCAATCTCTGGGCCTCTCGCTGGCCTCCTGCGGGCCCGACGCTATCAAACCCATCCCGGAAGCTGCCAGCAGTCCGTGAAGGGCAATGTGCCGCAGGGCCGGTCGGTCTGCGGTCTCAGGCGAATTTTCGTTCCGTTGATACTGACATCCCTACACGCAGACGGCGCTCGCCAACTGCTCATCGAGGGCCTTGACGCCAGAGGATCCGCTCCCTGCCGGGAGCTCGCCCCGCAGGTCCCGCACCCGCTGCACCAGTCCGGGAGACGTTGTGGCAACGGCCACCTCCAGAGCCTCTCCAGCCAGGCGGCAGCACTCGTCGAGGTCTGCCTGGCGGAGGCGGACGGAAGCCAGATCGACAAGAGTGATCGCCCGGTCCCTGACGAGACGTCCCGCTCGATCAGCCGGTCCAGCAGCCAGGGCCAGCAGCGCTGCCGGGCAAAGCGGCGCACCGTCCTTGACGTGGCAGGGTGGCGCTCGGTCCCGATCCTCGACCCTGCGACCTGCGGACGTTGCTCCCTGCCCCGCCCGGCGGTCCCCGGCTCCAGACCGGCGAGCACCCGCAGCACCCTGCAGCAGGGATGGTCCAGGTCCTTGGGCAGGAGGTCGAGGAGGATCTCTCTCAGTGCGACGGCCCGCGACTCCTCCGTCTCGTCGAGGGACCGGCGTGCGACGCATGCGAGCCGGAGCAGCAGATGGCACTCGCGGAGCGCGCTCTGGCTCTCCAGGTGGACGACGGCCCGGGGAAGCTCGCCCCTGTCCCATTGATCGTCGGCCGGGCCTAGGATCAGCAGTGCCCGCAACTCCGGCAGGGAGGGGTGATCGCGCGGCATGCGACCCCCCCCAACAAAAGATATGGGCTGAGCGCCCGACCCGGCCCTTTCGACCCGGCTAGGCCCTTGCGGTTAGGCCAGGGCGTGAACCAGGACGAGCGCCACTATCATGACCATGATGACGGCCGCGATCCCGGCCGTCGCCAACGACGGCTCCGCGGCGTTGTCGGCGTCGTCGTCGGTTTGAGATACCCACGCATCGGCGCGCATCGCACTCCCTCTTCTGTCGGATGTTCCAAATGACCTGCAAGAATTCTCGACAGATAGGGGAGCGGATGGTATGACCCGGAAGGGTTATTTTTCTCTAGCCCCAACGGGCCATATAGTACCGATGGGCGGCTCAGTTCTCCCCGAACCGGACGTCCGGCGGAGGGGGGCCCAGTGGCGCGAGAATTGGCTCAGACCGACGCGTGTGGTGCGGTCCCGGACGGGAGGTGAACACAAGGTGACGACAGCGACACTCTGGCTTCCGGCGGTGATCCTCGGAATCCTCATGCTGATCTTCCTGATCTACTACGTAAGCTCTTAACCGTCCGAATCCCGGGCTGTCCCGACGCGAAGGAAGGGCAAGCCACGGATCGCACCCCCCACGTCTGCCGGCTTCTCAAAGAGGGCCGGCAGTCGAGTATCCAGGCTCGGTCAGGCCGAGGCTCTCGGCGCCAGGTCCCCGAGCTGCTCCAGGTACTGGCGGATCATCACGACCGCGGCGACTCCCTCGCCGACGGCCGACCCGAGCTGCTTCGTGCTGCCCGCCCGCACGTCGCCGGCGGCGAAGACGCCGGGGATCGAGGTCTCGAGGCTCCGGTCCGTAACGATGAAGCCTGCCTCGTCGAGGTCCATCGTGCCCTTGAACGGGTCGGTGTTTGGGTTGACACCTGCGTAGACGAAGATGGCAGCCGGGTTGAAGGAGAAGACGTACCCGGTCGTGCGGTCGCGCACGACCACCTCCGCGAGCTTGCCGTCCTCCCCTGTCACCAGCTCCACCACCTCGGTGGAGGTGTAGAACTCGATCTTGGGATGGCGGCGCAGCTTCTCCTGCAGCAGCGGTGAGGCCTGGATGGCGGCGTTGGACTCGAGCACCCGGACCTTCCCGGCGAACTGGGTGAGGAACAGGGCCTCCTGGGCCGCAAGATCCCCGGCCCCGACCACCAGGAGTTCCTCGGCCTTCCGGTAGAACGGCCCGTCGCAGCTCGCACAGAAATGGACGCCGCCGCCGCGGCGAAGCTCCTCCTCGCCGGCGATGCCGAGGGTCTCCCAGACGGCACCCGTGGCGACGAGGGCGGAGCGTGTCGTGAACTCCTCCCCGTCTTCGGTGACCGCAACCAGGTAGCCGTTGACCCGCCGCAGCTCGCTGAGCCCCATGCCTCGCAGGATCCGCAGACCGTAGCGGTGGGCCTGGCTCACCAGGCTCTGCTCCACCTCTGCGCCGGTTGCGCCATCGGGAAAGCCGGGGCTCCCCATCAGGCGTGGGGTCATCGCCGCCTGGCCGCCGGGGGTGGCCCGCTCGATGAGCAGGCTGTGGATCCCCTCGCGTACGGCGTGCAGCGCGGCGCTCAGCCCTGCGGGGCCGGCCCCGACGATGATGAGGTCGAAGGACCGCCGCGCGGCTGGTGGCTCGATGCCCAGCTTGGCGGCGAGGTCTGCCGGCTGCGGCGCCACGAGGACGGTCCCGTCCCCGAACACGACGGCGGGGATGACGAGTTTGCCGGCGCTCTGGCGCCGCACGAAGGTGGCATCGTCGTGGTTGCGTTCGACCTCGACCCAGTCGAAGTCAACCCGCGCTTCTCCGAGGAAGCGCTTGCAGCGGCGGCTGTCCGGGCACCACGAGGCCCCGTAGACCGTGATCTCGGCCATGCCCGGTCTCCTCACTCTGCGGCCGTGTCCTTCTGCGGCAGGTCCCAATCTTTTACCACGGGAAACCACAGATCCCGCGGATTGTCGTGGCACACTGCCGACCCATGATCGCATCTGTCGTCTTCGACCTCGACGGCGTGCTGGTCGACTCCGAACGCGTGTGGGAGGAGGTCCGGCGTGGCTTCGTCGCCCGGGCCGGGGGCCGGTGGCTGCCCGACACCCCGGCGCGGCTCATGGGGATGAGCACCGCCGAGTGGAGCCGCTACCTGAGCCGGGACCTCGGCGTGGGGATGGCACCCGACGAGGTCGCCCGTGCGGTCATCGACCAGATGCCCCCCCTGATGCCTGGGGCACAGGAGGCCGTTCGCCGGATGGGGGCCCGGTGGCCGCTGGGGCTTGCCAGCTCCTCGCCACTGGAGATCGTCAAGACCGTGCTGGACGAGGCGGGGCTGGCGGGGGTGTTCGCCGCGGTCGCCTCCAGCGACGAGGTGGCCGCGGGGAAGCCGGCCCCGGACGTCTACCAGCTCGCCGCCCGGCGTCTGGGCGTCGCCCCGGATGTGTCGGTGGCGATCGAGGACTCCAGCAACGGCCTGCGTTCGGCCGCGGCGGTCGGCTACCGGGTGGTCGCCATCCCCCAGCCCGCCTACCCGCCAGATCCCGACGCGCTGGCCCTGGCCGCCGCTCGCCTCGGCAGCCTGGCGGACCTCACGCCCGAAGCCCTGGAGCCCGGCAGGGGCGTTCTTTGGCCCTAACCTGGCGTTGCAACACCGCCTGAGGGATAAAGAACGGTTCCGGCCTATCTGTCTACGTCGGAAGGGGCCGGGCTGCCGCGGGTGGCGAGGCAGAACCTGCGGGGACCGGGGTCGTCGCCCGGGGGGCGGTGAGGAACCTCCAGAGCACGTCCGCCGCCGAGGGGGTGCCGCCGCCGCCGGCCGGCCAGGCATGGCCGGCACCTTCGTAGGTCCCCAGGGCCACGACTGATCCGCCGTTGCAGTGGGACCAGGTCCGCAGTTGGAACGTCTTGGTCGTCTTCGTCAACAACGCGGGGCCGCACCCGTTGCGCCTGCGCCACGACGCCATCTCGTCGGTCACCGTGGGCTCGGGGTACCCGTTGATGTGGTGGCGTGGCGTGGCGTTGTCGTACGTCAGGATGGGGTCGAGCGTCCCGACCATCTCCAGGAGCGACACCGGGGGTCCGGCTGGGCAGGCCATGACCGGCACCGCGGCGACCACGACGAAGGAGGAGACCAGCTTGGGCGCCGAGCAGACGACGTCGTAGGCCATCCGGCCGCCGTTGCTGTACCCGACGAGGTAGACGGCGCTGACATCGGGCCGCGCGCCGAGCTGACGGACGAGGTCGGTGATGAAGGTGAGGTCGTCCACGCCCGACGACTGCGCCAGCCCGCAGCAGGCTCCGGCGTTCCACGACTCGCCGTAGCCCGCTGGGTACACGACGATCGCCTTGTCCTGCTGCGCAAGCTGGAGGAGCCCGTCGCGGCTCTCCTCGAGGCCGAGGGAGGACCGGCGGCCGTGGAGGACGACCAGCGCCGGCACCCTCCCGGTTCCCGACCGTGGGGAGAAGGTGTCGTAGGTGCGGACCAGGCCCCCGACCGTCACGGTGGCCGTGACGGGGTTGAGGCCGGCGGACAGGACGGTCGACGTCGGCGGGCTCGACGCGCGCCGGGCGGCCGGCCCCCGCGGACCCGGCAGGCCGGCCCCCGGTCCCTTCGCCGCCTGGCCCGGGACGATCGCCTCGTGGCCGAAGACCTCGCTGGCGAGGTCGGGAAAGCCCCAGGAGGCGGAGACGGCCCCTGCGGCGGCCAGGACGAGCAGGACCAGGCAGACGACCACCGCGGCCCGTGCCCGGTGCTTCGAGCCGGGGTCCCAGCGGGGAAGCATGCCGGAGGGCATGCGGGGCAGCTTCAATACATCATCCGGGGATCAAGGTAGTGCTTGAACTCGATGAGGTTGTTGGACGGGTCCTTCAGGACGAACGTCGAGTGCTCCTCGATCAGGCCCTCGAAGCGCTGCGACGGCTCGGCGAAGAACGGGGCGCCGCGGACCTGGGCCAGCCGCACGAGCGCGTCGAAGTCCGAGCGGTGGCGGAACGTGATGCCGAAGTGGCGGGAGTACATCGTGGGGTCCTCGTCGATGCGGTCGGACAGGTGGCAAACGAGTTGGTCCCCGAAGAAGTCGACGGTGATCCGGTCCGCATAGCGGCGGGCGAGCTTGCAGCCGAGCAACTTGACGTAGAACGCCTCCGCCTCGTCGAGGTCACGGGCCGGGATGGCGAGGTGGAAGGCGTCGTCGGTGGTTCGCATGCTAAAGGGTATCGGTCCGAATCGGCTTCAACTGGATAGGGCAGATCAACTCCACAAGAGTAGCGTGTCAGACCGCAGCCCGAGCCGCAGGGTTTCGAGCCCGAGCACGTCGCCGGGAGCGATGTTGCCGAGGTTCACGTTGGAGCCGACCCGCCGGACGAACCAGGTCTGGAGCTCCTTGGTCGGGGCCTCGAAGACCATCCGCTCGACGTCGGGACCCGCGCGGAGGATGCCCTCGACGAACTCCTGTCGCAGGCCGCCGTCGGGCCGGCAGATGCCGCTGCGCCCGCTCTCGCGCGCTTCTGCCACCACGAACGCCGCGCCGGCTTCGAGGTCCTGGCGGATGAACTGGACCCAGTCCTCGGCCGTCTGGCTCTCCGAGCGGGCGGAGTCCTTCAGGCCGACCTCGGAGAACACCGTGAACTCGCCGACAAGCTTGTCCACGTACCGGGCCTTCTCGTCGTTGGGCAGGTCGATCGTGCCGTTGGAGACCTCGACGTAGCGGCAGCCCCACTGGTGACAGAAGGCCCGGAAGTCGTCGAACTGGCTGCGGGAGAGGTACTTCTCGAACAGGGTCCCCCCGAAGAAGAACGGGACTCCGAGCTCCTGGAGGACGGCGATCTTCTCGGGGAGCTGCGCGGTGACCAGCGGGGTCCCCCAGCCGAACTTGACGAAGTCGACAAGGTCGACCGCGCTCTCCAGGTGGTCGCGGAACAACCCCCTGGGCAGCCCGTTGTCGATGACCACGGTGACGCCGGTCGCACGGGGCCTGGGGGGGCGTTCGGGCAGGCGGAGCGTGTTCGGGATCAAGCGGCACCTCCAGGGTGTCGGAGCCTGGGCTCGATTGGGGGCTCCATGGGTGGCTCCATTCGGGGCTCCATTCGGGGCCGGCCGGTGACGAAGAGGCTGGCAGGCGTACGTCGCGTCCAGCGTACGACGTAGGCCGAGAACACCAGCAGCAGGGGCACCACGACCAGCAGATCGGCGAGGAGCACCAGCGCGGCGGGGATCCGCCCGGCGGCGGCCGGCGTCGCCAGGGGGGCTGCGACGATCAGCAGGCCCTGGAGCAGGAGTGGGTGGGCCAGGTACACGCCGAAGGTGGCATCCGAACCCGCCCGGATGCTGCCGGCGAAACGCCGCTGGGGGCCGCGGTCGGCCCAGCGGAGCCCCAGCGCGAAGAGGCCGGCGACAGCCGCCGCGGTCGTGACCGCGACCATCGGCTGGAAGACCTCGCCGGCGGCTGCGGGGTCCATCCCACCCACGGTGTGGTCGAGCACGTACCCGGCCAGCCCGGCAGCCAGGCCGCCCGCGACGAGGAGGCGGACCGCCCGGCGGTGGGAGCGGACCCACGCGGCCAGCTCGCCCAGATGCATGGCTGCGACCCCTCCGGCGACCAGGTAGAGGACGTAACTGCCCAGGATGGGATCGGGATGGCGCATCCACGAACCGAGCAGGCCGGGGGCGTGGACCGCCGGCACCGGGAAGTAGTGCAACGCCGCGGTGAAGGCGCACTGGACAGCGAGGGCCGCCCCGAGGAGCGCGACGTGGTGGCGGCGTGTGGCCTTGAGGAGCCACAGCAGCAGCGGGAAGACGGCATAGATCTGCATCGTGACCAGCAGGAAGTACAGGTGATAGCGGGCAGTTCCGGCCAGAAGGTCGTCGAGCAGGCGGTGCGCCGGGGCTGCCCACGGACGGTACGCACCGCCGTCGGCGAGGAAGTACAGGACGGTCCACGCGACGTAGGGCGCTCCCACGAACAGGTAGCGCTTCTTCCAGAACTTCGCGAGGGACCAGCCCTGGCGACTGCCGTAGCTGTAGGCCAGGACGAACGCGCTGAGGAAGAAAAAGACCTCCCGGTTCACGTGGAGGATGGCGGTGGCCGCCCCGGCCACGGCGTCGGTGGGGTCGGTGGTGTAGGAGACCACATGGACGGCGATGACCCCGGCGACCATGGACACCCGGACGAGGTCGACCGCGTCGAGATGGGGCAGCCTGCCGGCAGCCGGCGGGGCCTCCGGGCGGCCCTCGTTCGTTGCGACCGCGCTCACGGCGCTGCCATGGCGCCGGTCTCTCGGGCCGGCACGGCGCCGGTCTCTCGGGCCGGCACGGCACCGGTCTCTCGGGCCGGCACGGCACCGGTCTCTCGGGCCGGCACGGCGCCGGTCTCTCTGTCGGCCATGGCGCCGGTCTCTCGGGCCGCCATGGCCCGAAGCTCGTCGGCCCGTACCTTGCCGGTGGGCGTGGACGGGAGGTTGTCGGCGAGCAGGATCCGGACCGGGCGCTTGTGGCGGCTCAACTCCCGCTCGCAGCGCTCCAGGAGCCCGGCCTGCAAGGCTGCCGGGTTGGCGTCGCCTCGGGCCACGACGAACGCCACGGGCTGCTCCCCGAGCACGGGGTCGGGTTCCCCGACGACCGCAGCGTCCGCCACGCCGGCGTGGCCACGGACCACCTCTTCCACCTCACGGGGATAGACCTTCTCGCCGCCGCGGTTGATGACCCCGTCGATGCGGCCCATGAGGACCACGTTGCCGCCGGCGTCCCGGTAGGCCACGTCGCCGGTGCGCAGCCAGCCGGAGGCATCGCCGGCAGGCCGCCGGTGGGGAGGCACGCCGGGGACCACGTAGTGGGTGGCGACGCTCGGCCCCCGGATCTCGATGAGACCGGGGGACTGGGCGGCGACCGGTTCGCCGGCGTCGTCGACCATCCTGAGCTCGACGCCAACCGGCTGTCCCACCGACCCGGCCCGGCGGGCTGCCGCATCCAGGGGGTTGGCACAGATCTGTCCCGAAGCCTCGGTCATGCCGTAGGTCTCCAACACCTCGATGCCGCAGCGCGCCTCGAAACTGCGCAGCGTCGCCAGCGGCAGCGGGGCGGAGGCGGAGCGTGCGAAGCGGATCCTCCGGGCGACGGAGGAGGGCGGCGGCGGCTCCTCGGCCAGGATGGCGAGGATCGGCGGGACGGCGTTGAGCACGGTCACGCCACAGCGCCCGACGGCCTCCCAGAACCCCCGGCGGTGGAAACGGTCGTCGACGACGAGGCGGGCACCGGAGACAAGCGCCGCCAGCACGCCGACCACCTGGGCGTTGATGTGGAACAGCGGGAGGCAGCTGTAGACGGTGTCGGCAGGCGACAGCCCGTGGTGGCCGGCTACCAGCGTTGCCGCGTGGAGGAGCTGCGCCTCGGTCAGGGGGACGCCCTTGGGCGCCCCGGTGGAACCCGACGTGCGCAGCACGACCGTCCCCGGCTCCGCCCAGCGCAGCGCGGACGCTCCCGGACGCAGAGGCCGGAGGTCCTCCCCGCTGGCCACGGCGCCCACCTCGAAGCCGGCGATCGCGGCCGACAGCTCGCCATCTCCCCCGTCAGGGTCCATCGGGAGGACGACCGCCCCGGCCACGAGGAGGCCGAGGTAGGCCCCGATGAACTCCAGCGGCCGGCCCGCCTTGAGGATGATCGCCTGGGCGGGGCATGCCGCCCGGGCCGCCCAGGCATCGACCACCTCGGCAAGTCCGGCCCATGTCAGCGTCCGGCCGGTCCGCCCCTCGGCGAGGGCGACGTCGCCGCCCGCGCCCGCGGCGCGCTCGGTGATCAGCGCTCCTACGCCGTTGCGCATCGCGGACGACCTCCCGGTTGACCGGCTACGGACGAGCCCATACCCACCATCGGGGACGTCCACGTCCCTGCAGGCAGCTTGGGGCGCCCAGCTTGACAGGGGCTGTCGCTCACTTGTGCCCCGGCTGTGCGTGACGTGATTTCTACGACCACTGGGTGACGGGCCGGGGTTGAAGCTCACCGTCCACGTAGATGTCCACCTTCTCGTTGAAGAAGCAGACGAGGTTCTCGATCCTGGGGCACTCCGGGATTGGGAAGGGGTAACCCCAGACGATATCGCGCGGCCCGTCGCGCATCGTCCAGTAGACGGCGATCCCTTTGTACGGGCACTGGCTGGTCGTCCGGGACGGCTCGAGCAGATCCATGCGGACGTCCTGTTTCGGTAAGTAGTAGCGGGTGGGGAGTCCGGTCTCGAAGAGCAGCGAGGGCCGCGAGCTCTCGGCCACAACCTGCCCGGCGGCCTCGAT
>DASPZW010000228.1:0-8169 GCA_035636055.1 Actinomycetota bacterium | reverse complement strand
GGACCAACGGGGCCCCGCTGGCCGGCCCGGGGGAGCAGGTGTGCCCGCCGGCGCCGCACGGCGGCTACGGCCGCCCCTTCCTGCCCTGCACCGTCCCGCTGGAGCCGCTGGGGCCGGCGCACGTCTTCCGGGACGGCGGCCGGGAGGTGCGGGTGACGAACCTGGACAAGCCGCTGTTCGGCGACGGCTCCCACACCAAGGGCGACCTCATCGCCTGGTACTACAACGTCGCTCCGATGCTGCTGCCGTTCTTGAGCGACCGGCCGGTGGTGATGCAGCGGGTCCCCGACGGGATCTACGGCGAGGCCTTCTACGAGAAGCAAGCCCCCAAGGGGGCCCCGGAGTGGGTGCGCACCGTCCCGGTCCCCTCCGACGCCGGGCGCAAGAACATCGACTTCGTCATCCCCGACTCGGTGGCGTCCCTGGTGTGGCTGGCGCAGATCGCCAGCGTCGAATGCCACGCCTGGACGAGCCAGTGGCCGCACCTCCACGAACCCGACTTCGCCGTGATCGACCTGGACCCCTTCGAGCCCATCACCTACGACGACGTCCGGGCGGTCGGCCGGCTCGTGCACACCGTCCTCGATCGCCTCGGCCTCCTGGGATTCCCGAAGACCTCCGGCGGGGCGGGCCTGCAGATCTTCATCCCCTTGCGGCCGGGCCACACCTACGGGGAGGTGCGTGAGTTCTGCACCGGCGTCGGCCGGCTCATCACCGCCGTGTACCCCGAGAAGGCCACCCTCGAGCCGTCGATCCCCAAACGAAAGGGGCACGTCTTCGTCGACGCCAACCAGAACGCCAAGGGCAAGACCCTCGTGGCGCCCTACTCCGTCCGGCCCTACCCGGGGGCACCGGTGTCGATGCCGCTGCGCTGGGAGGAGCTGGACGAGGACTTCCTGCCGGAGCAGTTCACGATCGCCACGGCGTTCGACCGCCTGGAGGTCGTGGGGGACCTCTTCGCCGCCACCCGGATGCACCGCCAGGACCTGCATCCCGCCCTGGAGCAACTCCGGGGGTAGTTTTTGTGGCTCCTAGCACTGCTCCGGCGTGAATCCGCTCGTTTCCTTCAATCTCGACTCAATGGAGCTCTGTACCCAAGGCCGAAACCACGGAGCGTGGTCACCTGGGTGGCCCTTTGCGCGGCTTCGCCCCAGCGTCACCATCTGTGGTCGCCCGCGTACCTGGTGGGCGGGTCCCGGCGCATCTTTGGCTGTCTCACCGCGCCAGGCGCGGTCAAACAGCCAAAGTTTGAGTCCGTGGCTTCTGCACGGCACCTAAAACGGGTGTTATGGGCAAATGGCGAATCCGACGTGACCACGAAGAGTGGTTGACCTCCTCCGTGGACCCGGAGGAGGCCGTTCTGAAACAGAGAACAATGCGATCCGTGCTGTCAGGGGACCCCGGGCTGGCTGCGGACTGGTCAATGCCCGGTCAATGCCCGGTCAGTGCTCGGCTAATGCTCGGTCAGGCCGAAGGCGACCCTCCTGTGGAAGGAGCAGAGTCCCTTGCAGTCCCACGCCCGGTGGGTGCACCCCGGCCAGGCGCACGCCAGGGTGCCGGCCAAGCCGTGCACTCGCTCGAGGTGCCGCGAGCAGATACGCCCCTGCTGGGCGGGAGCGCCGCAGGCGTCCCTGCAGTTGGCGGGCCAGACGCATCCCGCGGGAACGACCACGGCGATCACCCCTCCCGGCCACCGAAGCTGTGGGCGGGCCGGGACCTGCCGAGCGAGCCGCGGCGCCGTCCGCAGTGCCGAAATGCAGTCCGCTCACCCATGCCGGGCTCTCCGACCAGGCAACCCTCACGGGGCATCCGGACCAGGGTCTGCAGCTTGCCCGGGCCGGGCGAGCCGGCCTCCGCCACGGTCACAGCCCTGCCTGCCTTGCCGACCTGTGGGCCCTGCAGGCGCGAGCTGAGGCCGCGCTCGGAGACGGCAAAGCTGCGGCACACTCCATCCTCGAATCAGAAGGGGCGGCCGACGCCGTCCAACTGCCCGACGAACCGGAGTGGGCTCGCTTTATCGATGCGGCCTACCTGAACGGCGAATACGGCCATGCCTTCCGGGATCTCGACCAGCCGGAGGAGGCCACCCGGTTCGCAGCACGCTCCGCGGCCGAGGCCGGGCGCCAGGGCCGGGCCAGGAGAGGTTCCCTCGCGCACGCCACGCTCGCCCGGGCGGCGCTCGCCAACCACGACCTCCAGGCCGCCGCCGCAGATGCCGCCACCACGGTCCGGCTCGCCGCCACGGTCCGTTCGTCCAGGTCGGCCGACGCCGTAGTCGACCTACGGCACCGGCTCAGCGCCCATCAGGGCTCGCGGCCGGTGGCCGACTTCTTCGATCTCGCCAACACGCTCCTGCCCGCCTGAACTGAGCCGGGGGGATCCGCAGCTCATCCGGCTCCGCTGCGCTCCGCCGGGCTGCTACTCCCCCCTGGACCCCCCTGTCCTCTCCAGTCGTCGCCCACTCCTTGGGAGTGTCCGACGACCCAGGGGGATCCGCAGCTCATCCGGCTCCGCTGCGCTCCGCCGGGCTGCTACTCCCCCCCGGACCCCCCTGTACAATCGCTGCGCCGTGACCCAACCCACCTGGCCCAACCTGCTCGCCTGCCTGATCTCCGGGCAGCCGCTTGCAGAGCACGAGACCTCGTGGGCCATGGAGCGCATCATGTCGGGCGAGACGACCCCCGCCCAGTTCGGCGCCTTCGTCGCGGCCCTCCGGGCCAAGGGGGAGACGGTCGAGGAGATCTCGGGCATGGTCGCCACCATGCGTCGGATGGCGCTCAAGGTCACCGTCGACGGCCCGGTGGTCGACACCTGCGGCACGGGCGGCGACCGTATGGGCACGATCAACGCATCGACCATCGCGGCGCTCGTCGTGGCCGGGGCGGGCGGGAGGGTCGCCAAGCATGGCAACCGGGCAGCGTCGAGCGCCTGCGGGTCGGCGGACCTCCTGGAGGCGCTCGGGGTGAGGATCGACCTCGGTCCCCAGGCGGTTGCTGCCTGCATCGGCGAGGTCGGCATGGGCTTCTGCTTCGCCCCGATCTTCCACCCCGCCATGCGCCACACCGTCCTCCGGCGCGAGCTCGGGATCCCGACGATCTTCAACTTCCTGGGCCCGCTCACCAACCCGGCAGGGGCGGCCCACCAGGCCCTCGGTGTGTCCGATCGGGGGATGGCGCCGAAGATGGCGGAGGTCCTCGCCCGGACGGGGAGCGTCCACGCCCTCGTGCTCCGAGGCTCCGACGGCCTCGACGAGATCACGCTCTCCGGGCCGACCGAGGTCTGGGAGCTGCGCGGTGGCAGGGTGACCGAGTGGGTCATCGAGCCCGGCGACCTCGGGATCGACCCCGCCCCGCGGGAGGCGTTCACCGGCGGCACCCCCGCCCACAACGCCGAGACGACCGTGGCGGTGCTGTCAGGGGAGCTGGGGGCGTGCCGTGACTTCGTCCTGATCAACGCCGCGGCGGCTCTCGTCGCCGCAGACCTCGCTCAGAACCTCGCAGACGGGCTCGCTGCCGCGAGGGAGTCCGTGGATTCCGGTCGGGCCCTGGACTGCCTCAGCCGGCTGAGGGCGCTTTCCAACCGGCTCGCCGCTCCGGCTCCCTAGCGCCGTCCTCCGCCTTGCCGGCCCGCCGGGGCCGCTTGTGGCCGTTGCCATTGCCGTTCGCTGAGCCGCCCCCGCCCTTGGCATGACCGTTGGTGCGCCCATGGGCCTCGGGGGTGAGGGTGTGGCCGATCGTGGGGAAGGGCCGCTGCGACTCCGACCGGGCCATGGCGAAGGCCGCCGAGGGGAAGTGGCCCCTGCCGTCGTAGACGAAGTAGCGGGGTCGCCACTCGGGTTCGACCGCCTCGCTGACCCGCCACGGGGTACCGACCTGGTCGGTCCTGGACAGGTGGTCCAGCAGCCAGCGCTGCGCCCGGCCGCCGAGGCCGTCAGCGTCGCTGCGGGCGAGCTTCCGGCTCATGACCGAGAAGTTGAGGCTGACGTTGTGGGTACCGCCGTCGCCGAGGTGCAGGATCGTCTCGACGAGGATGGCCTCGACCAGGTCGGGAGGGATCTCCCGGGTCGTCCGCCGGACCTGGTCCAGCGTGTAGCCGCCGAGTCCCGGAGCCGGCACGAACTGGCAGAAGGCCGCCGGGTGGTTGTCGGGGCCCATCGCCATGGCGAGCACGAGGCCGCGGTCCTCCGCGTCGAACAGGCGCCCAAGGGTCATGCAGAGGCGATGGTCGCACTCGGGGCGGTGGACCTCGGTGGCCAGGCCGCGCAGGGCAGACTCCAGGTAGGCGTCGATGCGGCTGGGGTCGAGGAACTCGATCCGGTACCCGGCGTCCAGGACGTGCTTGACGCCCGCACGCAGCCGGGCTGCCCGTGGAGGGTCGACGACGAACCGCCGGCAGTCCACGATCGCTTCGTCGCCCACGTAGACCTCCCGCATCCCGGCCCGGCGGTAGACGGGGAGCCAGTCATCTGAGGCCCCGAGGACGGCCACGGGCCACCCCCGGGCATCCGCGTAGCGCTGGAAGGCGTCCCACACGACGTCCCGCTCCCACAGCGGGCCGACGGGGTCGGGCGACACCAGGCACACCCGGCCGGATACCGAGTACGCCACGACGCTGTCGCCGTGGAAGAACAGCTCCTTGTCCTGGCGGAGTGCGAACGCTCCGAGCGAGTCGCCGGGGTGCGCCGCCAGGATCTCACGCGCCCGGTCGAGGCCACTGCCCGGTGCCCGCCGGCTGGCGTAGGCCGGCCGGAAGACCGTCCAGGCGGCGAGGGCGACCAGGCCCAGGCCCACGGCGATCATCACCGGCGTGAGGAAGTCGCTGAGCTTGTCCGGGAGCGCGATCGACGTCAGGCCGACGAGGCGCAGCGTGACGGCGGCGAGCGCCTCCCCCAGCGCCAGGCGCGGGTGCCGGGTCAGGATCTCGACCGCTGCGGTCCCGGCGACGATGACCGCAGCCGTGCCGGCCGCCGCCGTGATGGCAGCGTGGCGTACGCCGCCCCGGGCCGACCCGCCGCGGAAGGCCGACTGTTGCGCCGCGAGGTATGCGGCCACCCCGAGGGCGGCGACGGCGGCACCGATCTCGACCCCTCTGGCCAGGTGGAAGATCGCACCCCCGACGAGCAGCGCCAGGGCGGTGGCCCAGGCGCGCCGGCCCCCGCGCCGGACGCCGCCGGCGAGGAAGAGCAGCCCCAGGCCCGTCAACGCCACGAGGGCCCCGGCGAACTCCGGGATGGCCAGGGGCACGATGGAGCGGATCCACTCCAGCCGCTGGAACACCGGCGGCATGGCGGCGGAGACCAGGTTGACGAGGCCGACGATTGCAATGGCCGTCGCGGCGCGGGCGCGGACCTTGCGCTGGTGTCCGGCCTTGACGGCGGGCGGGGGCCACGTGGCGCCGCCGGGGAGCGAGGCGACGGTCGTGGGCCTGGGGTCCGATCGTTCCCGGCGGACGTTCAACCGCTCCAGGGCGGATTCCGGGGGCATCGCCTGCCGGCCGCGTACCAGCCGGACATGGAGGTCGGCGCCGGCTTCGAGCTCGATCCACGAGGTCTGCCGGACGGACCGGAAGATGGGCAGCGGGCCGACCCGGGCCCTCGACTCTTCGAGGACCTCGGCGCAGCAGCCGGTATTGGCGTAAAAGCCGTCGCCGAGGGGGATGAGCTCAGCCAGGTGGGAGTGCCCGGTGATCATGCCGGCATAGCCCTCGCGGATGCGGGCGAGGGCGTCGGCCCGCACCGAGTCGTTCCTTCCCCGGCGAGGGTCGAGGGCGGCGTTCGCGACAGCTTCCCACACCGCGTAGGCCGCCAGCGCCAGGGCGGCGATCACGAGCACAAGGTCGGCCACGACCAGGCCGCCGAGGAAGAGGAACCGGTCGGGCCAGTGGGCCAGCCGGGCGCCGATGCGGGTCCGGGACAGCAGGCTGATCGTCAGGGGCAGCTTGAGCAGGAGCGCAACCAGGAACGGGATCACCAGCCACTTGAAGTGGCGGGCGAAGCGCCGGTAGGCCAGCCGGGAGGCGACGAAGCGGGGGAACGACAGCGGGTCCGGCAGGCTGTCGGCGTCCTTGAACCAGGGGTACCGGTGCATCGCCGGGGTGAGCTGGCGGGTGACCTGGATGCCGAGCGGGACGTCGAGGGGATCTCGGGGGTCGGTGAAGGAGTTGGCAGGGTCGAGCCGGTGGCCGTGCTCCACCTGGACCCTGCGCACGCCCTGGCCCGTGTCGATCTTGAGTTCGAGGGCGAGGGCCAGCTCGCAGGCGAACGCCTCGGTCACGGCAGCCGCCGCGCCCGAGTCCCAGGCGAGGCGGGAGTCGTGGTTGCCGAGCAGGTACACCACCCGGCGCCCCTCGCACGCGGCGAAGGCCCGCACCGCGGTGGTGAGGCGGCTCTCCTCGTCGAGCATCGAGCGGACGTCCCGCAGATCGCCCGTGACCAGCTCCAGGATGTCGCCGTCCAGCACCAGGACGCCCGGGCCCGTGACGCGCTCGATCGCCGCGGTCAAGTCTTCGATGGGCCGGTGCGAACCATGGCCCCCGAGATGCAGGTCGCTCGCAGCCAGCACACGGCCACCGGCCGGTACATGAATGACGAGCAGGTCGGCGACGCCTGTGCTCACGTGGGCGGATCTCCAGCTATTGGTATGCAAGAGCTTAACCTGCACGGCAAGCAGCGCGTTTCCAGGGCATTTCCATGCCGGTATTGGTGGTACCGTCGAGGCATGAAGCGACTGCGGTGGGTCCTCGCTGGCGCCGCCGTCCTGGGAGGCATGGCCTTCCTGCTCCTACGCTCCCGGCACGCGGGCCCCCCGTTGGTGAGCCTCAACGGCCAGCACCCGATGGAGCGCCGCTCCCGCTCCGACCCCGAGGCGCTCAAGGCGCTCATGGCAGGCTCGGTCTCCCGGCTGGGCCTCGATCTGGAGCGTCTCCAGGAGCTGAAGTCCGCCAACTACAAGCCGCTCATGGAGTACCTCGGCTACATCCAGGTGCAGCGTGGGGGCAACGAGACCCTGCTGTTCGTCCGCATGCGGGACCTGGACGAGATGGCCGCCCTCGCGGGCCAGAGCCGCGAGGAGTTCGTGAAGCAGTTCAAGAAGCTTGGGGTTTTACTCTCAATGAACTGAGTGCTGGGGTTCAGAAGTTCGGTGACTTTTCGTTCGCTGCGAACAAATTCTCGCCAAACTTCGAAAACCTCCCCTTCGCTGTCAGTACCACCCGTCTTACTAGACGTGTGCAATCTATCTCTTCTCTTGCGCAGAAGCAGCATGGTCTGCTTACACGTGCGCAGGCTCTTGCCCGGGCCTGTCGGACGGCGACATCCGGGGGCGGCTGAAGGCCGGTGCCTGGCAGCGGGTCCACCAGGGGGTCTACCGCGTCGCCGGCTCCCGGGAGACGCACGAGCAGCGGGTCCTGGCGGCGTGCCTGGCCGCTGGGGGCGTGGCCCTGGTATCCCATGGAATCGCAGCGGGGCTTCATGAACTGCCGGGGGAAGACGGCGGCACGCACCTCACTGTCGTGACCAGACGGATCCTCGTGCCTGACGTGAAGATCCACGTCGTGACCGGGCTCCAGCGGCCCGATTGCGCGGTCAAGAACGGGATCCCCATTGCGACTGTGGCGCGGACCATCATCGACCTGGCCCAGACACTCCGGCCCGCCAGGCTCGAGGAGGTCCTCGACCATGCCCTCGCGGCCCGAGCGGTCTCCCTCGGCGTGCTGGAGCGGCGACTTGACCAGACCGGCACCCAAGGTCGGCGCGGGACGGGCGTCCTCGACGCGCCCATCGCCGCTCGGCTGGTGGGGTCGCCACGGCCTCGCCAGCGCGGGGAGCGGCTGTTCGCCGAGATCATCGCCGAGTACGGCCTCCCGCCCGCGGAGCGGGAGGTGGAGTACCACCTCTCGGACGGGAGGACGGTCGACGTGGACTGGGTGTTCTGTCGAGTCGTCGGCGTCGAGATCGACAGCCACCGGCACCACTCCACACTGACCGACTGGTCCGCGGACCACACGAGAAACAATCTGCTGAGGGCGCAGGGCCTGATCCTGCTCAACGTCACCTACCCGCAACTGTGGCGAGAGCGCAAAGGCGTGGCGGATCTCGTGACGGAAGCGCTCGTCAGTCGGGGGCCCTGTGACCGGCCGGAAAATTTCTCCGGACTTTTTTTGCGGTGCTCG
>DASPZW010000227.1:0-3563 GCA_035636055.1 Actinomycetota bacterium | reverse complement strand
ATGGACTTTGAGTAAAAACTGTTGCTCTACACCGGTTTGTACTCAAAGAACGTCTTGGATCCACTCGAAACTGGACGAAGTGGTCACGGACTCAGGCGGAGGCGGGCCAGGGAGGCCGCCCCGATGGCCCCGGCGTCGTTGCCGAGGGTCGCGGCCACGATCGGAGGGGTCGACCGCATGCGGCCGAGGCGTCGATCCATCTCGAGGCGGGCAGGCTCCAGCAGGAACCATCCCGACGCAGCTCCCCCGCCGCCGATGACGATCACCGCGGGGTCGAAGGCGCTCACCAGGCTCGCCAGGCCGACCCCGAGCCAGCGTCCCGCCCGCTGGAGGACCTCGGCGGCGAACGCATCGCCGGCATGAGCCGCCTCGGAGACCAGCGCCCCCGTGATCCGGTCGGGCGAGTTGCCGGCCAGTTCGATGAGGATCGAGCCGCGGGCGGCATCGATGCCCTCCCGGGCCATCCGGCCGATGGCGGTTCCCGACGCCAGCGCCTCCAGGCACCCGCGCTCACCACACGCGCACAGCGGACCGCCGTCAACGACGGCGATGTGGCCGAACTCGGCGGCGAAGCCGAGATGCCCGCGGAACAACTCACCGCGGATGACCACCCCCCCGCCGATGCCGGTGCCGATCGTGAGCATGAGCATCTCGTCGCTGCCCCGGGCCGCTCCGTACTGCTGCTCGGCCCAGGCGGCGGCATTGGCATCGTTCTCGACCACGACTGCGACGCCGAAGCGCTCGGCGATCACACCCGCTAGGTCGGCCCGGCCATAGGTCAGGTTCGGGGCGAATGCGACGTGCCCGGAGGGGTATTCCACGTACGCGGCAGCGGCCACGCCGATGGCCGCCGGTCGGAGAGCGGTGCTGCCCCCACCGGCCCCGCCCGCCGCAGCGGCGCTGCTGAACAGCTCGTCCAGCGCCCGGATGATCGATGCGGTGCCGGCGTCGGGATCTGTGGCATGGGCGGCCCGGCCGAGGATCGAGCCATCCTCGTCCACGAGGGCAGCGAATACCTTGGTGCCACCGATGTCGACGCCGGTCGTGAGCATGAGGAGGCGAGTATAGAAGGGGGCTCCCCGAGGGATCCCCCGAACAAGAACTGCAGGAATAGGGCGGTTCGGGGGACTTCTCAGCCGGCATTCAAGTCTATTTGCAGGGCTGACGACAACTCCTATTAGGACGATGGACATGACGACCCCGAATGAAGCCGGACCTCCGGTCTCCCGATCGGAGCGGGACCTCGAGGTCTTGGCGCGGGTGGGCCGCACGTTGCTCGGCAGCGTGGACCTCGACCAGCAACTCGGCCTGACGCTGCGCCTGGCCAGCGAGGAGGTCGGCGCCAACCGGGCCTCGGTCATGCTGCTGAACCCCGAGACCTCCCGGCTTGCGATCCGCTGCTCGGTGGGGCTTCCGCCCGAGGCCATCCTCACGACGATCGGCCTCGGCGAGGGTATCGCCGGGTGGGTCGCCGAGCACAACGAGCCCTTCATCCTGCACGGTCCTGTCACCGACGATCGGTTCGCGGGGGTGGACCCCACGATCGACTCGAGCCTCTGCCTGCCGCTGGCGGTCGAAGACCGGGTGCTAGGGGTCCTGAACCTGACCCGCCGCCCCGGCGACCGCTTCACGGTCGAGGATCTCCGCCTTGCCTCGTGCCTGGCCGACCTCGCCTCGGTCGCCTTGGAGAAGGCATCGCTCTACGCCAGCCTGCGGGAGCGGGAAGGCCGCGTCGTCCGGCTGTTGGAGGCCGCCCTCAATGCGCAGGAAACCGAGCGCCGCCGCATCGCCGGCGAGATGCACGACGGCTTCCTGCAGGGGCTGACCGGCCTGTTCCTTCAGACCGAGATCGCCAAGATCACGCTGGGCCGGACGGCCGGGCCCGAGGCGGTTGCCGCCGTGAACCACATCCAGGAAGCGATCATGCGCACGTCGGAGGAGCTGCGGGACGTCGTCTTCAAGGTCTGCCCGGCGTCCGTGGACGAGCAGGGCCTCGCCCCGACGCTGGAGGCCATGGTCGACGAGATCTGCGCCGCCTCGTCACTCGAGGGCCACTTCGACAACCGTGCCGGCCGTGAGCGGCTTCCCGGTGCCGTCGAGACAATCCTGTACCGTGTCGCCCAGGAGGCCCTGCGCAACGTCGTGAAGCACGCCGATGCCCGGAGGATCTGGGTTGCCCTCGAGCGGGCGGGCGGCGAGGCCCGGCTCAGCGTGCGAGACGACGGGCGGGGCACCCGGGCCGGTGCCGGGGCCGAGCACCGGCCGGGCAGCACCGGCCTCGACACCATGCGGGAGCGCCTTGCGCTGGCGGGCGGCAGCGTCGACGTCGACGCCGTGCCCGAGGGCGGGACGCGGGTCAGTGCCCGCATCCCGCTGTCGGCATTCCCCTAGTCAGTGACGCGCCAAGCGGCCCCGAGTCGTTGCCCGGTAGACGAGCAGGGCAACGACCGCGCCGATGATCGATCCGACGAGACCGCTGGGCTGCAGCGCCAGGGTGTGCTCGAACACGAAGCTGGCCAGCAACCCGCCGACGAACGACCCGATGATGCCGAGCAGCACGGTACCCCAGAAACCGATCGGGTCCCGGCCGGGCACGATCAGCCTGGCCACGAAACCGGCGATGGCCCCAAACACGATCAGCCACAGCACGAGTCCAAGCATGACGGCGTCTCCTTCCACCTGAGGACCGATGTCGTCACCTTTGGCGCACCGGACTACGCCGGTATGTACCCAGGAGAAGGGGCCAGCAGTACGGGAATGGCCACCTCGCGGCGAAAAACTACGCGGCTGGCAACAACCTACGCTCCCGACTCGACCCGTTTCTTCAGACCCCCGAGGGCCCGGGCGACGATCATCTTCACCGCTTGGCGGCGGATGAAGGAGGGGACCGGGAAGCCGGGGTCGATCTCGAAGTTGTAGGTGACCGTCGTGGGGTCGCCACCGGGACCGCCACCGGGAACGGAGGGCGACATGATGTAGGAGCCCTTGATGAGCTTGACATCACCACCCTCCTCGCTCTCCCAGGCGAGTCCTCCTTCAGGGTACGAGTAGGCGAGGACGTACCGAACGGTCTTAATCTTGGCGTCCAGTTCGAAGGACGCCCGGGCGGGCCGCCCCTGGGCGTCACGGTCCAAGACGGTGGCCTCCTTGAACTCGTCCATCCACTTGGGGAACGAGTCGATGTCGGTCATGACCTGGAAGATCGCTTCGGGCGTGGCGTTGATCTCGATTGACTCGCTGCCTGATTCAGCCGCCATCGTTGGGTCCTTTCCCAGTCCGCCAGTTCCCTGCCCCAGAATTCCCGGGGGGGATTCTGGGGTGATTCTAGAGCGCCAGCGGAATTGCTCGTTGCGTGCGCCGGAAGTATCCCGCATTCATCAGGTGCGTCCGGCCGACGTGCGTGGACGACAGGAGGGGTTGGTGGATGTGGCCGAAGAAGACGCGCACGGGCTGGACGTCGCGCACGTAGGCCAGCAACCCGGCTGAGCCGCGCTCCCGCCGGCGGGCGACGGTGTCGTAGGTCAGCTCCGGCAGGTCGGGGGGTACGTGGGAGCAGACGACGT
>DASPZW010000226.1:0-3402 GCA_035636055.1 Actinomycetota bacterium | reverse complement strand
AATTCGAAGATGCGTCCCGAATGGATGATCCTCGAGGTGCTGCCGGTGATCCCCCCGGACCTTCGACCACTGGTTCCGCTGGAAGGCGGACGATTCGCCACCAGCGATCTCAATGATTTGTATCGCCGCGTGATCAACCGCAACAACCGGCTGAAGCGGCTCCTCGACCTCGGCGCCCCCGAGATCATCATCAACAACGAGAAGCGCATGTTGCAGGAGGCCGTCGACGCGCTGTTCGACAACGGCCGGCGCGGCCGCCCCGTCACCGGGCCGGGCAACCGGGCGCTCAAGTCGCTCTCCGACATGCTGAAGGGCAAGCAGGGGCGGTTCCGCCAGAACCTGCTGGGCAAGCGCGTCGACTACTCGGGCCGGTCGGTCATCGTCGTCGGGCCGCAGCTCAAGCTGCACCAGTGCGGCCTGCCGAAGGTCATGGCGTTGGAGCTGTTCAAGCCCTTCGTCATGAAGCGGCTGGTCGATGCCGGCATCGCCCAGAACATCAAGTCCGCCAAGCGGATGGTCGAGCGCGCCCGGCCGCACGTGTGGGACGTCCTCGAGGAGGTCATCCGTGACCACCCCGTGATGCTGAACCGGGCCCCCACGCTCCACCGCCTCGGGATACAGGCCTTCGAGCCGATCCTGGTCGAGGGCAAGGCCATCAAGATCCACCCGCTGGTCTGCGTGGCGTTCAACGCCGACTTCGACGGCGACCAGATGGCGGTCCACGTGCCGCTGTCGGCAGAGGCCCAGGCGGAGGCTCGCCTGCTCATGCTGTCGACGAACAACATCCTGTCCCCGGCGCACGGGACCCCGATCGTCACGCCCACCCAGGACATGATCCTGGGCACGTACTACCTGACGATGGAACCCAAGGTCGGCAGCCCGAAGGCCGGCAGGGACCCGGATGGGCAGGTGCGGATCTTCGGCTCGGTCGCCGAGGCCCTGCTCGCCTACGACTTCGGCCAGGTCACCCTGCAGCAGGCCGTCAAGGTCCGGCTGCGGGGCAAGCTCGGCCCGGGGGAGAGCCTCGACGACGTCGACGAGCCGGCGCCGGTGGCAGCCGTGGACGAGGACGGCGAGGACGCCGAAGGCCCCAGCTCGCTGCCCCTGATCGACACGACGGTCGGGCGCCTCATCTTCAACGAGGCGATGCCGGGCGACTTCCCGTACATCAACAAGGTCGTGGGCAAGCGGGAGCTCTCGCAGATCCTCGAGGAGCTGTCGGAGCGCTATGACAAGGTCGACATCGCCAGGACGCTCGACGCCACGAAGAACATCGGGTTCCACTTCGCCACCAAGGCCGGCGTGACGATCGGCGTGACCGACGCCACCCCGGCACCGCGCAAGCCCCAGATCCTCGCCGACTACGAGCGGCAGGCGGAGAAGGTCGAGACCCAGTACCGCCGGGGCATCATCACCGACGACGAGCGCCGCCAGGAGCTCATCGAGATCTGGACCAAGGCCACCGACGAGGTGAAGGAGGACATGGAGGCGGCATTCCGCGCCCAGGACCTCAACCCGATCTACATGATGGCCAACTCGGGAGCCCGGGGTAACATCATGCAGGTCCGCCAGATCGCCGGCATGCGGGGCCTCGTGGCCAACCCCCGGGGCGAGATCATCCCCCGGCCCATCAAGGCGAACTTCCGCGAGGGCCTGACGGTGCTCGAGTACTTCATCTCCACCCACGGTGCCCGGAAGGGCCTCGCCGACACGGCCCTCCGGACCGCCGACTCGGGGTACCTGACCCGGCGGCTCGTCGACGTGTCGCAAGAGGTCATCGTCCGGGAGGTCGACTGCGGGACCGAGCGGGGGATCCCGATCCCCATCACGGTCGTGCACCCCGTCAGCGGCCAGCGGGTCGAGGCACCCTCACTCGACACGAAGCTGTTCGGCCGCACGTCGCTGGAGACCATCCCCTCCCCCGACGGCGACACCCTGGTCACCGTCGGCGAGCAGATCGACCGGCCGAAGGAGCGCAAGCTGGCGGCGGCGGGGATCGATCAGATCCGGGTCCGCTCGGTGCTCACGTGCGACTCCAAGTACGGCGTCTGCATGGCCTGCTACGGCCGGAACATGGCCACGGGCCAGCGGGTCGACATCGGCGAGGCGGTCGGCATCATCGCCGCCCAGTCGATCGGCGAGCCGGGCACCCAGCTCACCATGCGGACCTTCCACACCGGTGGGGTCGCCGGTGAGGACATCACCCACGGCCTGCCCCGGGTCGTCGAGCTCTTCGAGGCCCGGAGCCCCAAGGGCCGGGCCACAATCACGAAGATCCGCGGCCGGGTGGAGATCGAGGAGGCCGAGACCAAGAAGATCGTCAAGATCATCGGCGAGGACGGCCGGGAGGAGGAGTACCCGGTGTCCCGGCGCCAGCGCCTGCGGGTGGACAACGGCGACATCCTCGAGCCGGGCGACCAGATTACGGAGGGGTCGATCGACCCCCACGACATCCTGGAGGTCGCCGGGATCCGGGCGGTGCAGCTGTACCTGGTGCAGGAGGTCCAGCAGGTCTACAAGTCCCAGGGTGTGCCGATCCACGACAAGCACATCGAGCTCATCGTGCGGCAGATGCTGCGGAAGGTCTCCGTCATCGAGCCGGGCGACACCGAGTTCCTGCCCGGGGACCTGGTCGAGCGCAAGGCGTTCGAGCTGGCCAACACGAAGGTGGTCGCCGAGGGCGGCGAGCCGGCGACGGCCCGTCCCATCCTCATGGGCATCACCAAGTCGTCGCTGGCGACCGAGAGCTGGCTGTCGGCGGCCTCCTTCCAGGAGACGACGAGGGTGCTGACCGATGCGGCGATCAAGGGCAAGTCCGACTCGCTGCTCGGCCTGAAGGAGAACGTCATCATCGGCAAGCTGATCCCCGCCGGCACGGGCATGACCCGGTACCGCTCGATCGAGGTGACGCCGGCCGCCGAGGTGGCCCAGCTCCTCGAGCTGCTGCGCCGGGAGGACGAGGAGCGCCGCGCCGCTCAGGAGGCCGAGATGGCCAACCACCGGCCGGGCTTCAACGACGAGGAGGAAGCCGAGAGCTTCTGACCGCTCTCCGATTGGGTAGCCAGGGGGCGCCTTCGGGCGCCCCCTTCCGCTTAGCAGGCCCGGCGGCGTTCCAGGGCAGTCCCCACCTGGCGTACGAGCGTGGCCGGGTGCCCGACCACAAGGTCGTAGGTGATCGGCAGGATCGACCACCCGAGTGCCACGAGCTCGTTGTTGCGCGCCCTGTCGCGCTTCCAGGCTTCCCGGGAGGAGTACCAGATGTAGCTGTCCGCCTCGAGGACCAGGAGGACGTCGGGGTAGGCGAAGTCAAGGTCGGGGGTAAGGAAAGGTAAACGAAGGTGGCGTCGGGCATGAGGATCCGGTATTGCGCTACCGGCAACGGCAGGCCCGCCTCCCGCAGCC
>DASPZW010000225.1:0-2950 GCA_035636055.1 Actinomycetota bacterium | reverse complement strand
GGGTTCGAGTAGTAACGGGCGTCCTCCTCGGCCACGACCGCCTGCGGGAGGTACTTCGAGATCTGGTCGAGGCTCACGGGCTGCCGGTTGATAGCCCCGTGCCAGAGCGCAATCGGGGTGCCGTCGGCTCCGTACACCGTGGTGGTGCGGGCGGTCGCCGACGCCAGCTCCTTCGGCACGGCGACCGGACCCAGGACGACGAAGAGGACCACCGCGGCGAGGATGACCACGCCCAGGACGAGGAGCCCCAGGAGGGCCAGGATCGTCCCCAGCAGCGGCAGGCTGGCCAGCGACGCGGCGACGTCTGCCAGCCGCCCCACCCCCGGGATCGGGAGTGGCAGCTGACGCCAGGTGGACTCCTTCTGATAGGACCAGGACACGTGGGCTCCGGTGGAGTGTCGTCCCGGCTACGACGGGGTACGGCGGAGCCGGGAGCGTGGGGTGAGGATGGTGCCGGCGCCGCTACCGCAGGTGCTGCAGCTACTTGCTACGCGGTGGGCGCGGCCCTATCCGCCCGGAGCGCCCGGGGTTTGGCCGTCGACGTCGCGAAGCCCAGCCGGCCAGCGACGCGGCCCGCTGCATGTGGCCATGCCCCAGCAGCCGGTCCCCCCACGGCACTCCCGGTAGACCGGGCGGGGAGGGGACGAGCGGCACGGTGGATGCAGCACGTCGCGCCGCCGCTGAGTGCGACGACAAGGGCTAGGAAGACCGAAGGCGACATTTGTGGCATAGCGGCTTTAACTATACCCCCTGGATGCCTCGTGCAACCCTGTGCCGGGGCTGTGCGGCACGTACCCTTTCTCTACAACGTCTCCTCTATAACGTCTCTATAACGTCCGACTCGGCGCTGAGGTGGCAGCGAAATTTCCCGCCATGCGGGCCAGACTGCTGCCACCCTCCCGATTCTGGGGTGTTCAGCGGCTGATCGGAAGGCCCGCAAGAGCGCCAACCGCGCCGAGGACGGCGGCGCCGGCAAGCCCGCTCACGACGCTGCGGCGGGCCGGCAGCAACCACACCGAAGCCAGCGCCAGCACGCCCGCCTGCCAGAGGTGGTTCAGGGCCAAACCGAGCGGGATTGCCGCGCCGGCAATGGCACCGATCGCGGCCGGCCCGGCCCCGGCGAGGAACGCGTGGATGGTGGTGTTGCGGCGGAGTTGCCGGAACCGTGGCGCTCCCAGCAGGACGAACCCGAATGAGGGGGCGAACGACAGCGCCGCGGCCAGGGCCGCACCCGGCATACCGGCCGCCGCGTACCCGACGACAGCCACCGTGAGCACGACGGGGCCGGGGGTGAGCTGCCCGAGGGCCACAGCTCCCAGAAACTGGGAATCCGTCATCCAGCGATAGGCGGCGACGGCGTCGTGCTGCATGAGCGGGATGATCACGAAGCCGCCGCCGTACGACAGGGCGCCGACCTTGAACGCCACCCAGGCCAGGGCCAGCAAGCCCCCGGTGCCCGGCCCGGCGGCGAGGGGCAGCACCAGGAAGCCCTGGTGGGGCCGGCGGTCCATGGTCAGCAGCACCTCGGCCAGGCTGCAGGCGGCGAGCACCGCCACCAGCCAGGGTCCGACCAGGGCGCCCGCAACCGCCCCCGCGGCAAGGTAGCCGACCCACCGCACCCGTCCCGACCTCCCGGCACGACGCCGGCTGGCCGGGAGCAGGGTCCCCGCAGCGTGGATGGCCACGGCCGGGACGGCCGAACCGGCCCCGGCGGCCGCTCCCTCCACGAGGCGGGGCGGACGGGCGGCCAGGAAGACGGCCGAAAGCCCCATAATGACTAAGAAGCCCGGCAGGATGAAGCCCAAGCCGCCCAGGAGCGCTCCCCAGGCACCCCGGAGCCGCCAGGCGCAGTAGATGGCGAGCTGGGTGGACGCCGGGCCAGGGAGCAGGCTGGTGGCGGCGATGCCGTCCTCGAACTCCTCCGGAGAGAGCCATCCACGCTGCTCGACACAGAGCCGTCGCAGCAGGGTGATGTGGGCCGGAGGCCCCCCGAAGCCGGTGATGCCGATGCGGGCCGTCGCCAGGGAGACCTGGCGCCCGGGTGGCGTCCTGAGGGTCACGAGGGGGTCATCAGGGGGTCATCAGGGCGTCCCCGGCCGGAATTTCCCACACCCCGTCGACATCGGTGGCCGATATCGTAGCTGAATATCATCCTCCCGGAGCCATGCCGGGGCAACGCAACGACGACAAACCGTGACAAGCGGGTCGCGAGAAAACGGCTGCCACCGTGGCCGTGGGGTTCAACATAACTAGAAGAAAATCCCTACCACTGACTATGGCTCTTTCCCCCAGAGTGAGGTGATAATTCACGCGACGCCTCACGGGGAGAAATCAGGTGCATCACCCGGTGCGCGTCGTCGCCGCCGACGACCATCCGATGGTCCGCATGGGCCTGCGGGTCATCCTTGGCCAATCGCCGGACATCGAGGTGGTGGCGGAGGCCCGGACCGGCAGGGAGCTCCTCGAGATCGTGGACCGGGTCGAGACCGACGTTGCGGTGGTCGACCTGGGGGGTTCGGGGGGAGTAGCAGCCCCCACGAAGCGAGCCGCCCGGCGGCAGAGGCTGCGATCCCCTGAAAAGGAGATGTCCGAACTCGACGGCTTCGAGGCGGTCCGGACCATCCGGGTCCGCCACCCGCAGGTGCGGTGCCTCGTCCTCACGGTCCACGACGAAAGCCTGTACATGCAGCGGGCGGCGGTCGCCGGTGCCAGCGGTTACCTCCTGAAAACCGAGCTCGACAAGGGGCTCATCGAGGGCGTCATGACCGTTGCCGACGGGAGGGCCGCCCTCCACCCCGCCATGACCCAGTACCTGGTCCGGGAACTCGCCAGCGGCCGGGAGCGGCAGGAACGGGCCGACCAGAAGACGTTGTCACCCCGCGAGCACGAGGTCCTGCAGGCGATGGCCCACGGCCGCAGCGCCAAACAGATCGCGACGGAACTCGGCATC
>DASPZW010000224.1:0-4386 GCA_035636055.1 Actinomycetota bacterium | reverse complement strand
CGGACGCCACCATGTCCATGAGGTCCCTCGGCGGCGTGTCGGGGTGGTCCCGCAGCGTGTGACCCCGTCCCGGGGCCAGCAGCACGACGTCGCCCGCGCCTACCTCGGCGGGTGGGAGCCCGTCGACCTCCCGCCATCCCCTCCCAGGGTGACGACGTGGAAGGCGATGTGCGGGGCCGCCTCCGCCCGGATGCCCCACGGCGGGGCGAGGCGCGTCTGGGCGAACACGCGGCTCTCCAGCCGAACGGTGCTGAGGACGTCCGATAGCACGTCCAACCGGGGCCTCCTTGGATGATCGGACAACGATTTATGGACGAAGGCACATTGACCGTCCACCGACAGCCGCCTCGCGAGGACCGGAAAAAAGAACGCGCCGCACGCGTGTTTTCTTCCGGAGTTCCGCCGGCCCGGCCCCTACGGCCCCCACCGGCCCGCTGCGGTCACCGGGCGGTCCGCCGGGCTTCGGCGATCTTGTAGGCCGTCCACGACTCTTCCAAGAGGGGCATGAGCCGGCGGCGGGCTGCGGCGATCTCCAGGGTCAAGGCCCTCAGGAACACCGGCGCCTGCTCCACCCTCGACACCAGCTCGGCCCGCCGCGCCGCCAGCTCGCGGTCCATCGCCTCGATGTCCCGCCGGTCCACCGGCTCGTTGGGGTTGTAGCGGAAGCCGCGGGACAGCCCCGACGACCACCGGACCAGGTCGCCGGCGAGCGTCCTCGTGAAGCCCGGGATCGAGAGGATCCTCCTGCGGTCGACGTCCGCGGCGGTCTCGATGCCGTAGGAGGCCAGCATCGCCGTCCGGCTGGGGCCGATGCGGTTGATATTGGCGCGGTCGATGCGGTACCGGTCCAGGTACCGCTGGAACTGCCGGGCCTCACGCTCGGCCTCCAGCCGCTGGAGCCGTCGGGAACGCTCACCGGGGAAGGCCTCGAGCTCCGCGCAGGCTTCCGACACGCGGCGGCGGTGCGCTTCGAACGCGGCCTGGGACGCCTGCCGCCGCCACAGGACCAACGTCCGCTCCCATTCGTCCTTCGTTCTCGTGGCGGCGACCTGCGCCACCGCCCGGTCCTCGCGTCCTCCCCCCCGAAGCAGGCCGGCGGCCCGCAGCCGCCGTGCGGCGCGGCCGGGCAGCCTGACCCCCTCCGGGGGCGGCTTCCACGGGCGTTCGGACGGCAGTGCGGGATCGGGCCCCGGACCGTCGATCGTGCCGATCTCCCGGAGGATCGCTTCGAGGTCGATGACGTCGCCGAAAGGCTCGGCTGCAAGCTTGGGGCCGAACAGGCGGGCACCGGTCGTCTCCTCGACCCCACACCACGGGCATGCCACCAGGGTGCCGGGGTAGTGGTGCCAGTTGGCTGCCTCGCAGAGCCGCAAACCCGACGCCAGCCGTTCGAGTGCCCCGATCCACGCCCGGGCATCCGGCCGCCCCTCGGCACCGGCGCGCGAGAAGGCCTGTTCGAACTGCTCGGCGATGTCCGCACCCATCGCCTCGAGGGGGATCGTCCCCGGGGGCCGCTCCATCCGGTTGGCCCGCCGGTCGGCGCCGTAGGCGAACCGGTACTCCTCGATGGCCCGTTCGATCGGCATCTCGTCCGAGCCGTCGTACCGCCCCGCAAAGGGGTGCCGGCCCATGTAGAGGAGATGGAAGAGCAGTACGGCGAGCCCGAAGCGGTCGTGGTTCTGGGTCCGCTGTAGCCCGCGCAGGGTCCTGCCCTGCAACTCCGGGGCCATGAACAGGGGCACGCCGACGTCGCACGTGTAGACGTCGATCCCGTTGGTCACCTGGAAGGAGTCACAGTCGATGAGCGTGACCGTGCCGTCGGGTCCGACGAGGAGGTTGCCGTGGTTGACGTCGCCGACCACGTGGCCCTGAGCGTGCAGCACTGCGAACGCCTTGGCGACGTTGGCGGCGACGTGGACGACGAGGCGGAAGTCCGCCTGGGGGAAAGCCTCCGACCGGCTCTTCGGGCTGTAGAGCTCGTGGATGTCCTGCTTGCTGGCGACCCGCGGCATCACGAAGCCCCAGACCGCACCGTTGCCGTCCTGGAGCAGGTCGGACGGCCAGGCGGCGATCCCCAGCAGCGCCGGGTTGGCCGCCAAGGTCATGGCCACGAGCTTGCGGACCTTGCGGGGGTCGGCGGGCTCCGCGTACCGTTTTGCAACGCGGCCCGGGTCCTCCTGGAGTTCGTGGACCGTGCCTTCGCCTCCCCTGCCCAACTCCCGCCCGAGGCGGATGTCCGTGCCGGCGTGGAGCAGGGTGAGGTCCAACTACGTCGGGACGGCAGCACTCCGCCGCGTCGCCAGGATCAGGGACACGTCGTCGTCGGTGCGCCCACGGATGCGCTCGGAGGAGAGGAACGTCTCCAGGGAGGTCGAAAGGTGCCCGATCTCGTGGGATCCGCCCGCATCGACGAGCGGCTGGAACATGCCCTCGAAAAAGGGCTCGTGCACGCTGCGGCTTGCATAGTGCAACGCCAGGGGTTCCAGGCCGTTGGTCATGACGGCAACATCGGTCGGCGTGCCCCCGAAGGCGCCGACCTCCATGTGACCGGGAGCGTCGTCGTCGGTCAGGAAGAACGTGGTGTTGGCGTACTCACCGCGCTGCGGCCAGAACATCCAGCTCCAGCCGTCGCCTCCCGTGCCGACCACCATCACCCCGTCGCCGATCTGCAGCGCGCCTCCCCCGCGGGGAGTCACCGCAACCAGCAGGAGGGTCGAGGCATAGCTCCGAGCCTCCTCGCCCTCTTCCTTGGCCAGCGTGAGGATCGCGTCTCGTGCATGGAGCGCCGCCCCACGCAGCGCTGAGGTTGGGTCGCCAGGTCGAGGCGCAGCCGGCCCAAGGCGGCCTGGATCGCTGTTGCGGCACCAAGCTCCGCTCGTGACGCCGACCCAGCGCCGTCGGCGATGGCGGCGACGAGCGTCCCGCCGGGCAGGAGCGCGCAGCCGGCCCGGTCCTGGCACGGGGTCCCGGTCCTGAGGTGCGACGAACCGGTGACCCGGGCTACGGCGAATCGCCACATGCGGCATCAGTCGGCGATGGCCCACCCGTCCGGCGCCACGGGATTGGCGAGCGGGACGGGTTCGCCCGGCTGGGAGCGTGACACGCTGCCGAGCGAGTTGGACAGCCAGACGAACAGCTCGCGGAACGAGAGGCCCTTCAGCTTCAGGGGCTGGCGTACCGCGAGGCGACCGAGCCGGTCCATGTCGGCCCCGTCGACGCCGACGGCGTAGAACATGACGGATTTCGACGACTCGCCCTCCCGGATGGCCGCGGTGGCTCCGATGACGTCGTCGGTGGGGGTCCCGTCGGTGACGAGGAAGAGCCAGGGCCGGTAGTAGCCGATCCCGTTGGCCTTGTAGGTGTCCTTGCGCTCTGCCACGAGCGACATCGCCTGGTGGACAGCCGCCCCCATCGGCGTGTCGCCGTTGGCGACGAGCGTCGGCGGCCGGAAGGCGTCCGCCGTCACGAAGTGCTGCACCGTCTGGACGGGGCCGAAGGAGACGATGGCCACCTCGACCCGCTTGGCGGCCATCGCGTCGGACCGGAGATCCTCGGCGAAGGCCTGCAGGCCGGCGTTCAGCTCGTCGATCTTCTTCCCGCGCATCGACGCCGAGGTGTCGAGCAGCAGCAGGCAGGGGCAGCGCTGCTCGGGGTTCTCCGCAAAGTCGACGCCGCCGAATGGAACCTGTTCCGGCTGCGACATGGACGCTCCAAGGTGATACGAAACAGCGACGGGGACAGCCGGCGGGCACTATAACAACCGAATATGAACAGCAGCCCATCAACGCCCGAGGCTCGGGCGACCCTCGAGTCGACCGACGGCTCTCCGGTACGTCACTCCCCTGCGAGAGGGAGGGTCCCTGCCCGGGATCGTTGAGGCCGAGGACTTCGGCACATACGTGTTGAAGTTCCGAGGCGCCGGCCAGGGCCGAAGGTGCTGGTGGCCGAGGTGATCGTCGGCGAGTTGGCCCGGCGGCTCGGCATCCGCGTGCCGGAGCTCAAGACCATCGAGGTCGACGAGGCCATCGGGCTCCGGGAGCCCGACCCCGGGATCCAGCAGCTGCTCGTCGCCAGCGCAGGGCTGAACCTTGCCGTGGACTTCCTGCCCGGCTCTCTTTGGCTAGGACGGGAGCTCGTTCCGCCCGGACCCGCAGCTGGCCGCCCGGATCCTGTGGCTCGATGCCCTCGTTGCCAACGTCGACCGGACCTGGCGCAACCCGAACCTGCTGCTCTGGCACCGTCAGCTCTGGGCGATCGACCATGGGGCCGCCCTGTACTTCCACCACGCCTGGACCACGCCGGAGCGCTTCAGCATGCAGCCGTACGACGCGAGCGATCACATCCTCCTGCGGGCGGCGGCAGGGATCGGGGACGTCGACGCCAACC
>DASPZW010000223.1:0-4829 GCA_035636055.1 Actinomycetota bacterium | reverse complement strand
GGCTGATGGGCTGACCTTCTCGAGGCCGCGACCGAACGCTCACCGACGGCAGCCAGAGAGCGCCGAACAGAAAAGGCGCCTTGGGCACGAGGGGAAGTCCGGCCCATGACACCTTTTCTTGCAGGAATCTTATCTACTTGTTCCCTGGCCGCGCAATCTGCCGCGAAAACCGGAACAGCCACCCTTGTCGTTTGTCTTTGTTTGTTTTTGTCTGCGTAACCGCCATATTCGCGCTTGTTCACACAAAGAAAATCTTTGAGTCGTCGGGTGCCTGCTTTACGGCAAGGCGCCGTATGCTGTGAGGGGAGTGGAAGGGGGAGGGATGTTTCGGCGGGGTGTCCGGCTCGGCAGGATCCTTGGGGTTGAGGTCGTCCTCGACTCCTCGTGGTTCCTGCTCGCCCTCCTGATTGCCTGGCTGCTGGGCCGGGGCTTCTCGACGGGCACCCCTAGCTTCCCGGGTGCCGGTGCCACCATCCTCGGCATCATGGCGGCCGTCCTGTTCTTCGCCTCCGTCCTCTCCCACGAACTGGCGCACGCCGTCGTGGCGCAGCGCAGGGGGATCCCCGTCCACCGCATCACGCTCTTCCTCCTCGGGGGGGCCGCCCAGATCTCGACGGAGCCCCGGACGCCCGGCGACGAGGCCAAGATCGCCCTCGCGGGTCCGGCCCTGTCCGTGCTCCTCGGGGGCCTGCTTCTCGGCCTCGGCCTGCTGGCCGACATCGTGGGCGCCATCGCCGCGGCGGCCCTGTTCGAGACCGTCGGGGTCATCAACCTCCTCCTGGCCGCCTTCAACCTCCTCCCCGGATTCCCGATGGACGGCGGGCGGGTCTTCCGGGCAGCCGTCTGGGCTGCGACCGGCGACGTCCGCACGGCCACGCGGGTGGCCGCCACGACCGGACGGTTCCTTGGGGCCGGGATGGTCGGGCTCGGGGTCAGCCTCGCCCTGGTCGGCCAGAACCCCGTGAACGGCGTCTGGCTGGTCCTCGTCGGCTTCTTCCTGCACCAGTCGGCCCACGCGGCGTACCGCCAGGCCGGCCCGAAGGCAGCTGCGGTGCCCACCGTGGCCGAGTTCATGACCGCGCAGCCCGAGTGGGTGCCAACCGGCGCCCGCCTCGACGAGGCCCTCCATGCACGCCTGGCCCGGGCCCGGGACCGGGCGTTCCCCGTCGTGGGGCCGTCCGGCAGGATCGAAGGCGTCCTGACCCTCGAGGCGCTGGAGGCCCTTCCCCCCCAGCGCCGGGCGGCACTGTCCGCCGGCGAGGTGATGACCCCGATGGGCCTCGAGATGGTGGCGAGCGCCGGGGAGCCCTACGCCCTGGTAGTCGCCCGGATGGCGACCAATCCCACCGGGCGGTTCATCGTGCTCGACGCCGGCCGGCTGGTGGGCGTGCTGAGCGTGTCGAGGGGGTACTGACCTGACCACCGCCGGCTTCGAGCCGGGAGAGCGCGTCCTGCTGCTGGACGACCGCGGGCGCCGCTACATGATCACCCTGCAGCGGGGCCAGTCGTACCACTTCCACCGGGGCATCGTGGCCCACGACACGCTGATCGGCCAGCCGGAGGGAGTGACCGTGCGGACGACGAGCAAGGCCGCCGTCATCGCCCTCCGCCCGACCTTCGAGGAGTACGTCCTCAAGATGAAGCGCGGGGCCCAGGTCGTCTACCCGAAGGACCTGGCCATGATCCTGCTGCACGGGGACGTCTACCCGGGGGCGAGGGTCCTGGAGGCCGGGGCGGGCTCGGGGGCGCTCACCATGGCGCTGCTGCGGGCGGTCGGCAGCGAGGGGCGGGTCATCACCTACGAACTGCGGGACGACTTCGCCGAGCTGGCCAGGGCCAACGTCGAGGCGTTCCTCGGGAAGGCCGAGAACCTGGAGATCCGGATGGGCAACGTCTACGAGCCCACCGAGGCGGAGTTGGACGATTTCCGGGAGGGCGGCATCGACCGGATCGTCCTGGACGTCCCGGAGCCGTGGAGGGTGCTGGAGGGCGCCGGGGCGGCCCTGCGGGGCGGTGGGGTCTTCGTGGCATACCTGCCGACGGTCCTGCAGGTCCACGCCCTGGGGGAGGCCCTCCAGGCTGACAAGTCGTGGACCCTCGTGTCGACCTTCGAGACGCTGGTGCGCCCGTGGCATGTCGAAGGCCGCTCTGTGCGCCCCGAGCACCGCATGGTGGCGCACACTGGATTCGTGACGACGGCAAGGAAGATCCTGTGCAACACGGGTACTTTGGAGGATGATCCCCTCATCAAGGGCGACCCATGAGCCGATAATGCCAGGAGACGCCCCTATACTTTGGTCACGATCGGGTCGCCCATCCGGGAGGAGGTAGGGGAGGGTATGCCTCGCCAGCCTGAGTTCGACCGCCGGCTCGCCGAGTACGAGCGAGAGGTCGGCGAACTCCAGATGCAGGTCAAGCTCCTCGAGGAGGAGTCCGGGGCCCTGCGCGCCAAGCTCGCCGACGCCCCGATCCGCATCCGCGAGCTCGAAGCCCATCTGCTGGAGGCCAGGGCCGAGTATGCCCGGTCCCGGGAGCAGTCCGAGCGCATGACCGAGCTGCTCCGCCAGGCCCGTGAGCAGATCGTCTCCCTCCGCGAGGAGGTCGAGAAGCTGACGGCCCCGCCGTCGGGCTACGGCGTCTTCCTCTCCCCCCACGACGACGGGACCATCGACGTGTTCACCGGGGGCCGCAAGCTCCGGGTGAACGTGGCCCCCGAGATCGAGTTGGGTGCCCTCGCCAAGGGCCAGGAACTCCTGCTGAACGAGGCGCTCAACGTCGTCGCCGCCTGCGGCTACGAGATCCAGGGCGAGGTTGTCTCCCTCAAGGAGCTGATCGAGGGGGGCCGGGCCATCGTGATCTCGCACGCCGACGAGCAGCGGGTCGTCCAGCTCTCCGAGCCACTCCGGGCGTCGGTGCTCCGGGCCGGCGACTCGCTGCTGCTCGACGCCAAGTCCGGCTACGTGTTGGAAAAGCTTCCCAAGCCCGAGGTCGAGGAGCTCATCCTCGAGGAGGTTCCCGACGTGGACTACGACGCCATCGGGGGCCTCGACACCCAGATCGAGGCGCTGCGCGACGCCGTGGAGCTCCCGTTCATCTACGCCGACCTTTTCGCCGACCACAAGCTCACCCCGCCGAAGGGGGTGCTCCTGTACGGCCCGCCGGGGTGCGGCAAGACCCTCATCGCCAAGGCGGTCGCCAACTCGCTGGCCAAGCGGACGATGGAGCTGACGGGCAAGGACGTGCGGGCCTACTTCCTCAACGTGAAGGGGCCGGAGCTGCTCAACAAGTACGTCGGCGAGACCGAACGCCAGATCCGGCTGATCTTCCAGCGGGCGAAGGAGAAGTCCCAGGAGGGTGTGCCGGTCATCGTGTTCTTCGACGAGATGGAGTCGCTGTTCCGTACCCGCGGGTCGGGCATCTCCAGTGACATCGAGACGACGATCGTCCCCCAGCTCCTTTCGGAGATCGACGGCGTCGAGCAGCTGAAGAACGTCATCGTGATCGGGGCCTCCAACCGGGAGGACCTGATCGACCCCGCCATCCTCCGGCCGGGCCGCCTCGACGTGAAGATCAAGATCGAGCGCCCGGACGAGGCAGCCGCAGCCCAGATCTGCGCCAAGTACCTGACGCCGGAGATCCCGATCCATCTCTCGGAGGTCGAATCGGCCGGCGGCGACATCGATGCGGCGATCCGGTCGATGATCCGGGTGACGGTGGCCGAGATGTACAGCGTCGCCGACACGAACGAGTTCCTGGAGGTCACCTACGCCAACGGAGACAAGGAGGTCCTGTACTTCAAGGACTTCGCCTCGGGGGCCATGATGGAGAACATCGTGCGGCGGGCCAAGAAGCTCGCCATCAAGCGCCTGATCGCCACC
This sequence comes from Actinomycetota bacterium, assembly GCA_035636055.1. Classification (GTDB taxonomy): domain Bacteria; phylum Actinomycetota; class CADDZG01; order JAHWKV01; family JAOPZY01; genus JAOPZY01. Next base: position 951 of record DASPZW010000223.1, on the reverse strand, counting down.
GGCCAGCGAGGGCTCAAGACCGAGGACCTGCTCGAGTCCATCGTCCAGGAGTACCGGGAGAACGAGGACCTGCCGAACACGACGAACCCCGACGACTGGGCGAAGATCTCGGGCAAGAAGGGCGAGCGCATCGTCTACGTGCGGACCCTGGTCGGGGAGAGCAAGAAGGCAGAGCGGCGATCGATCGAGCGTTTGCAGACCGGCCAGTACCTGTAGGGGTACTATCTTCCGGAAGGCCGAGTTTGCGCCTGACTCTCGACCGCCTGGTAAACGACCCATCGACACCTCTGGAGTGAACGCCGCCAGCTGAGGGGGTACGCGTGGCAATCCCGAAGGTGATGGGAATCGAAACCGAATACGGGATCATCACCCGGGGGGTAGAGGACCACAACCCCATCCTGGCCTCGTCGGTTCTGATCAACTCCTTCGCCTCGCCACGGCTGCGCAAGGTGCGCTGGGATTACGAGGAGGAGAGCCCGCTCCGGGACGCCCGGGGCTTCGAGCGGCCTGGCCTGGAACCCTTGGAGGACGAGGGGGGCCTGGTGTCGGTGATCCTCGACAACGGCGCCCGGTACTACGTCGACCACGCCCACCCCGAGTACTCGACGCCGGAGTGCACGAACGCCCGGGACCTGGTCATCCACGACAAGGCGGGGGAGCGCGTGCTGGCCGAGAGCATCCGGGCCTCGCGGCGGGTCATGCAGCCCAACCAGAGCATCGTGGCCTACAAGAACAACTCCGACGGCAAGGGCAACTCCTACGGCACCCATGAGAACTACCTGATGTCCCGGGTCACTCCCTTCCCGATGATCGTGCGGTACCTCACGCCGTTCCTCGTCACCCGGCAGATCTTCACCGGGGCGGGCAAGGTGGGCTCCGAGGGGATCAACGCCCGGCACAACGTCGACTTCCAGCTCACGCAACGGGCCGACTTCTTCGAGGTCGAGGTCG
>DASPZW010000222.1:0-5342 GCA_035636055.1 Actinomycetota bacterium | reverse complement strand
GCCAGCGGGTCGTCGCTCAGGCCGGGAAGCCACCACGCACAGTGGCGACGTCCGGGAATCAGTCAACGTGCCTCACGAACCCGCCCCTCGACCATGTTCTGCAAGGGGTTCCAATGGACGCCAAAAGTGCCGTCTGCCCTCTCGGCCCTCTAAGTAAGTTTTGGCCTAGCCCTTTAGGCCTAACCCGAAGCCAGGTCGTGGTACAGCTCGACGAAGAGCCGGTCCACGTTCTGGATCATGTCCCGCTCCTCGGTCTGGCTGTCGTACACGAGGATGGCGCAGCTGTTGTTGTTCGAGGCGTTGGCCAGGCCGTTCAAGTACTTGTAGCAGGCCGACTGGTAGGACGAGGTCTTGGCGGCGAAGCCGGCGGCGCAGACGTCGAAGCCGATGTCGGATGGGGTCTCGGCCTTGACGAAGTTTTCGAACTCGGCGATCAGGCCGTCCATGCCCTCGCTCGGGGCCTTCGAGGGCGGCACCTTGAGCAGCCTGAAGATGTCCGCCAGCCGCTTGACCTGCCCGGTCGTGATCCCCTGGTACTTGGCGAGCAGCTGCTGGAGCTTGAAGGAGTGGACCTCGGGAACGATCTTGCCCAGCGCGGCGGCGGTCTTCTCCTCTGCGTCGGTCAGCGCCGCCAGTTCGTGCTCGAAGATCTCCCGTGCCGCCGCCTGATCCACCATCCTGGGTCCCCTTTCGATTCAGTGAAGCGCCACAGTTCCCGCAAGCAACAAGAGCCGGGGGGATTAGAACCCATTTGCCGCCGCCGGGTCATCTCCGCTCGCCGCCGGGTCATCTCCCGCCGCCCTGCATCCCCATTCGCTGCGACATCCTTGTAGGGTTTGGCCCATGCTGGACAACTACGTCGTCATCGTCGAGATACCCGGTGGAAGCCGGAACAAGTACGAGTTCGACCACGACACCGGTGCGATCTTCCTCGACCGTCGCCTGTTCACCGCAACCAGGTACCCGACCGACGACGGGTTCTTCCCGGACACCCTGGCGGAGGACGGCAACCCGCTCGACGCCCTGATCCTGGTCTCGGACCGCACGTTCCCGGGAGGCCACATCCGGGTGCGGCCCATCGGCATCTTCTGGATGGAGGACGAGAACGGGCCCGAAGCCAAGGTGCTCACGGTCCCCGTCGGCGACCCGGTCTCCGGCCGTACGTCCTCGATCGAGGACCTGGGGGCCGAGCAGCGCAACGAGATCGAGCACTTCTTCACCATCTACAAGGACCTCGAGCCCGACAAGCGGACGTCCACCCGAGGCTGGAGCGGCCCGGACGAGGCGCGGCAGACGATCGAGGACGCCCGCAAGCGAGCCCAGAGCGCCGCCGGCCGCGGCTAAGGGCGAGTCCCCCCCAGGTGTGGACGTTTTCCGACCGTCCCGGTGCAATTCCGCCCACACCTCTTCCGAGAGGCCGGCCAGGCCCGGAGGGCGCCCCGTGACTCCCTGACCGGGCGTTCGCTGGTGCATTTCGGCACGCATTTCGGCGTGCTCGCCGCCGGGGGGCGCGTGGGGAAGCGCGTGGGGAAGATGTTAAGGTTGAGGCGCCGGGTTCCGATCATTTTGAGCGTAGGGACACGGATTATTGCGACGACCGAGGAGGTGAAGCCCGTGCCCGCAGGCGATATACCCCATAGTCCGGCGCGCTGGCCTGGCTCCCCGTCCCTGCGCACCGTTTCGTAGAAGGCCCTCTCTCCTCCGGGTGACGGGGCCGACCTCCCCCCCGTCCACACCGCCGGCCCCGCCACAGGCACTCCTCGTGGCCGGCCCGTTCTGGAGGTGAGCGTATGTCCCGAATGCCGCCTCTTCCCGGGCGTCGGGTTCTCCAGCACTACCGAGAGGGACGCAACCAGCGTCTGCTCACCCTGAAGGCGATCCGAGAGTCGCTCGTGTCGGTGGCCGGCCTCGTCGGCCGTCCCGTGCGCAACCAGAAGGGGGCAGAGATCGGCGACGTGACCGACGTCGTGGTCAAGTGGGTCGGCGACGACGACTACCCCCCCGTGACCGGTCTCGTCGTGCGGGTCGGCCGTCGGGAGGCCTACGTGCCGTTCGACCAGGTGGACAAGCTCGACTCCGACCAGGTGGTGCTCAAGTCGGCGCGCCTCGACCTGCGGGACTTCGCCCGGCGCGAGGGCGAGGTGACGCTGGTCCGGGACGTCCTCGACCACCAGCTCGTCGACGTGGACGGGGTCAAGGTCGTGCGGGCGGCGGACCTCTACCTCGCCCCGGTCTTCGACTCCCTCCGCCTCGTCGGCGTCGACGTCAGCGCGCAGTCGCTGCTGCGGCGGCTCGGGCCGGCCCGCTGGCGGACGCGGCCCACGCCCGACAAGGTGATCGACTGGGCGGCGATCCAGCCCTTCGGCACGCCGACCGGCCCGGCCGGCGACGTCAAGTTGCGCACGCCCCACCAAGGCCTGCGCCGTCTCCGCCCCGGGGAGGTGGCCGACCTCCTCGAGAACCTCGGGCGGACCGCCCGCCGGGAGCTACTGTCCGTCCTCGAGCCCGAGGCCGCCGCCGACGCCCTGGAGGAGATGGAGCCGCGCGAGCTCAATGCCCTGCTCCAGGAAGCCCCGGCCGAGGAGGCCGCCAGGCTGGTGGCTCGGATGGAGCCAGACGAGGCCGTCGATGCCCTGCGTGAGCTCGAGCCGGAGGACCGGGAGGAGCTGCTCGGGCACATGCCGCCGGCGACCGCCAACCGCCTGCTGCGTCTCCTGGACTACCCAGACGACACCGCGGGTGGGCTCATGACCACCAATCTCGTGCTGGTCACCCTCGATGAGACCGTGGCGGCGGTCCGGCGTGGGCTGCGCGACGCCCAGGAGCACCGCACCGACATCGATGCCGTCATCGTCGTCGACGACGAGGGGCGGCTGATCGACGACGTGACCCTCTACGAGCTGTTCGTCGCGGAGCCGGACGCGAAGATGAGCGACCTCGTCGGTCCACCCACGCCGGTCACGATCCACCCCGACGCAACGTCCCGGGAGGTCGTGGAGGCCCTGACGGAGAACCGGGGCTCCTCGCTGCTCGTCGTGGACCAGGAGGGCCACCCGATGGGACGCATCCTCGCCGACGACGTCGTCGACTCCCTGGTGCCCGACCAGGCGCGCCTGCACTTCCCGAAGCTGCCGGCTTAGATCCAGTCGTGGCATCCACCAACACCTCGCCGGAACGCACAGCCGACCGGCTGACGGGTTCGCCCCGGCGGCAGCATCGGGGTCGCCGGCTCCGGCGCTACCTGCTCGTCCTCGGCCCGGGCCTCATCGCCGCCAACGCCGGCAACGACGCCGGTGGCATCGTCACCTACGCATCTGCGGGTGCCCAGTTCCGGTACCGGGTGCTGTTCCTCATGGTCCTCATCACCCTCGCCCTCGTCATCGTCCAGGAGATGGCGGCCCGGCTCGGGGCCTATACGGGACAGGGACTCATGTCGCTCATCCGGGAGGAGTTCTCGCTGCGGGTGGCCACCTTCGCCGTCGTCTGCCTGATCGTGGCCAACGTGGGGCTGGTCGTCGCCGAGTTCGCTGGCATCGGGGCGGCCCTGGAACTGTTCGGCGTGTCGAGGTACCTCTCGGTGCCGGCGGCGGCGGTCGTGATCTGGGGGTCGGTGGTCTTCGGTTCCTACCGCTACGCCGAGCGGATCTTCCTGCTGCTGTCACTCGTCTTCTTCGCCTACCCCATTGCCGCCGTGCTCGCCCACCCCGACTGGCACATGGTCATCTCGCAGACGTTCCTCCCTCATTTCACCGCGACGAGGGCGTTCCTCCTGCTCTCGGTCGCCCTGGTGGGCACGACGATCACCCCCTACATGCAGCTCTACCAGGCGGCGGCCGTGGCGGACAAGGGCATCGGGCCCGACGAGTACCGGATGGCGCGCGCCGACACCATCGCCGGCTCCATCTTCTCAAACGTCATCGCCGCATCGATCATCGTCGCCACCGGTGCGGCCATCGGTGGGAGCGGACCCCTCACCTCGGCGAAGCAGGCGGCCCAGGCGCTGAAGCCGGTCGCGGGGGCCGCGGCCGAGAAGCTGTTCGGAATCGGCCTGCTGGGTGCATCGGCATTGGCGGCCGCGGTGGTGCCACTGTCGACGGCCTACGCCCTGGCCGAGGCGATCGGGGCGGAGCGGTCGGTGTCCCGCAAGTTCTCCGAGGCCCCGCTGTTCCTCGGGCTGTTCACCGCGCAGGTGGCGCTTGGGGCAGCCCTCGCCCTCAAGCCCGGCAACCTGGTCAACCTCCTGATCGGGACCCAGGTGCTCAACGGACTGATCACCCCCATCGTGCTGGCGTTCATCCTGATCCTGGCCAACCGCCGCAGCCTGCTGGGCGAGGCGGTCAACGGCCCGGTGTTCCGGGCTGTGGCGTTCCTCTGCGTCTGTGCCGTGGGCGCGCTCTCACTCGTGGTCTTCGGGCAGACGTTGCTCGGCTGGTTCGGCATCGCCTGAGCCCTCAGGGCTACAACCGGGCGCGAGGTATGGCGACTTTTGGTTCGCTGCGAACAAATTCTTACCAAACTTCTCCGCACAGCCCCGGCGCGCGGGGGCTACGAGAGCTTCCCCGCGGAGAAGTGGTCGATGGCCCAGCCGCGGCCGTCATCCCACGACTCGATGCCGGCCCGCCCGGCTGGCAGGGGGGAAGGGTCGGTCCAGGTCAGATTCCAGGTCCTCGGCTCGGTCGTGCCGTCCTGCCACGCCCGCACCGACACCGACGACCCCTGGACCCGGATCCGCTCCCAGTAGCCAGTGCCGTTGGTCGCGGCGAAGGAGGTGTTGGCGACCCTGGTCTGGGCGCCGTTGACCACCTTCATGACGTTGAGCTCCGGCGCGCCGTTGGGAGAGTCCAGCCCGGCGGCGTAGTAGGTCCCGGCGTTGGAGAACCGGGCGACCAGATGCCCTGCATCGTTGGCGTAGTCACCGGAGGTGTAGCGGGCGATCGCCTCGGTGTCGCTCGCCACGCCGGCCCCCAGGGTGGCCCGGACCGTCGCCATGGCGTTGCTGCCGTTGACCAGGCCGCGGCCCCCGGCCACCGAAAGCAGGGCGGCGTCGCCGGCCTGCACCGACCAGGCGTTCCCGTCGGAGGCGCTCTCCCACCCGTTGGTCGTCGATCGCCCGGCGAACGTGTCCCCGGCGAAGAGCATGCCGCCGGCCACCGGCGTTCCGCCGCCGGAGGGACTCGGGCCGGCCGCCGGCGTTGGCGGCGGGCTCGGGCTCGGGCTCGGGCTCGGCGTGGGCGGCGGGCTCGGGGTTGGCGGCGGGCTCGGGGTTGGCGTGGGCGTGGGCCGTGGCGACGGGGAGGGGGAGGGTGACGGGGAGGGTGACGGTGACGGTGACGCGGAAGGGG
>DASPZW010000221.1:0-3781 GCA_035636055.1 Actinomycetota bacterium | reverse complement strand
ACCTCGCCTTCGCCACGCTCGGCATGGCCATGATGGCCCGAGGCCTCGAGATCCCCTACGGCGACGGCACTCGTGAGGGACTGGCCATGGCCAACGCGGTAGCCCTCGAGGGCTTCACCGAGCGTGACGGAGCGGTCCTTGCCGACCGCCTGGAGGCAGCGGCCCGGATGGTCTTCGACGAGGCGAGGGCCCAGCCGCCGGACCGGATGTGCCCGACCCCGATGGGGACGATGCCGGTGGAGACGTTGGCGTCCTACCTGGTGACCCATCTCTCCATGCACGGCTCGGCCATCGCGACCGCGGTCGGTGCCCCGTGGCCCTTCGACGCCGATGACCTGCCGCTCATGTGGCTCTTCATCGCCTACGTCATGCCGAGGGTGCCCGATGTGGCGCAGATTGCGGGACTGAACGCCTGCTTCGAGCTGCAGTTCGGCGACGTGCTGGACTGCGCCCTCATGGTGGACGGCGGCGCCGTGAGCGCGGCCCTCGCACCGGCCCGGCCCCCGGACTGCGTGATCGCCGGCGACGCCCAGTTGCTCTTCCTGGTGATCGTGAAGGTGCTGACCATGCAGGGGGCTATCGCTGCCGGGGACGTCACCCTGTCGGGGCCCACCCCGGACCTGGGCCTCCGGCTGCCGGATCTCTTCAACGTGCCCTGAACTGCCGTTGAGGACGAACTTTGAGTAAAAACTGTTGCTCTACAACGGTTTGTACTCAAAGATCGGTCACCGGCCTAGTTTGAAGCCGCCCCCATCTCGGCCCGGATGTCCTCGGCGGCGGCCCGCGGGTCACCGGCCGCGGTGATCGGGCGGCCCACCACCAGGAAGTCGGCACCTGCTGCCACCGCAGCGGCCGGCGTCGCCACCCGGGACTGGTCCCCCGCGTCCCCGCCGGCGGGCCGGATGCCGGGGCACACCAGCACGATGTCCGGCCCCACCTCAGCCCGGACCGACGCCACCTCCCGGGGGGAGCACACGAGGGCCTGGGCGCCGGCGGCCACGGCCAGGCACGCCAGGCGCAGCACCTGCCCCGCGGGCTCCGCCGGCTGGCCGACCGCCGCCAGTGCCTCGGCGTCGAGGCTGGTGAGGACCGTCACCGCGGCAACGAGCGTTCCGGAACCCCCGGCCCCGGCCCTTGCCCCCTCGACGGCGGCGGCGATCATCGCCCGGCCGCCCGACGCGTGGACGGTCGTCAGCCAGACCCCCTTCGACGCCAGCGACGTGGCGGCGCCCCGCACCTGGGTCGGGATGTCGTGGAGCTTGAGGTCGCAGAAGACCCTGCCGTGCTGGCCGATCTCGAAGAGCGCCTCCGGACCGTGGGCGGCGAAGAGGGTGAGCCCGACCTTGTACGCGTCGACGGCCCCGGTCAGCGAGCGGGCAAGCCCCTCCGCGGCAACCAGGTCGTCGCCGTCCAGGGCGACGATCAGGCCCGCCACCGGTCAGCGGGCCACGGTCAGGCGCTGCGCTTGAGGCGCGCCAGGTTCCGGATGCCGCGGTCGGCCATGAACCGCTCGATGCCCTTCGTGATCTCGATCGCCGACTCCGGGTTCACGAAGTTGGCGGTCCCGACGGCGACCGCCGTGGCGCCCGCCATCATCATCTCCAGGGCGTCATGGGCGTTCATGACGCCCCCCATCCCGATGATCGGGATGTCCGGGAACGCCTGGTGCACCTCGTAGACCGCCCGGACCGCGATGGGGCGGATGGCGGGCCCGGACAGGCCGCCCATCACACCGCCCAGCGCGGGACGGCCGGTCTCGACGTCGATTGCCATCCCGACCACCGTGTTGATGAGGCTTAAGCCCCCCGCGCCGGCGTCGACGGCCGCGGCGGCGATCTCGGTGATGCTCGTGACGTTGGGCGAGAGTTTGGCGAACAGCGGCACGTCCAGTTCCCGGCGGATGGCGCTGATCACGGCATGGGTCGCCTTGGGGTCGTGCGAGAACATGTTGTTGCGGTCCTCGAGGTTGGGGCACGAGATGTTGGCCTCGATGGCGATGACGCCGGGGGCCCCCCGGAGGCGCCCGGCCACCCGCACGAACTCTTCTTTAGTGTTGCCGGCGATCGAGGCGATCACCGGGACCTTGGCGGAGTTCAGCCAGCGCAGGTCGTACTGCAGGAAGTACTCGACTCCCTTGTTCTGCAGGCCGATGGCGTTCAGCATCCCCGACGGCGTCTCGACCATGCGGGGCGTCGGCTTGCCCTGCCAGGGCTCGAGGGTCATCGACTTGACCGTCACCGCGCCGAGATGGCGCAGGTCGAAGAACTCGCTCACCTCCCGACCGGACCCGAAGCATCCGGATGCGGAGACGATGGGGCTGCGCAGCGGCACCCCCGCCAGCATCACGGAGAGGTCCACCGGGCTGCGGGCCACCGGCCGGCCGTCACGGGCCGGCAGCTCGGCGTTGCGGTCGATCTGCCGCACCGTCTCTGTCTCTTGGTGGACCACCGGTCCACTCTGGATTCCACTCATATCGTCACGCTCCAGGGACGACAGGTCCTCCGGTCAATTCCCCGGCGGGGCGTCCCATTCGTCGATGTCGGCACCGTATCGGTCCCAGGCAACCCGGGCACCATTGAACACCGGCCCCTCCAGGCAGGTGCGGACGTTCATGAGCCCCGTGCCCTCCCGGTTGTAGATGGGGGCCACGCAGCTCATGCAGATCCCGATCCCGCACGCCATCTGTTCCTCCAGCGCCACCTGCACCGGAATCCGGTGCTTGATGGCCAGGGCCGTGACCGCGGCCAGCATCGGACGCGGCCCGCAAGCGTAGATCACTTCCGTACCGCAGCGTTCGATCATGCTCGGCAGCAGGTCGGTCACCATCCCGTGGTGGCCCACGCTCCCGTCGTCGGTGGTGAACTCCGTGATGGCGCCGAGGCGCTTCAGCTCGAGCGTGTTCACCAGCCGTGACCCGCGGGCGGCACCGCACAGGACGTCCACCCGCTTGCCCGCCGCCCGCAGCTCCTCGCCGAGGAAGAACAGCGGCGTGGCCCCGACACCGCCCCCGACCATCAGGCAGTTCTGGCGGTTCTTGGGGACGACGAACCCGCGCCCGACCGGGCCGATCACGTCGATGGGGTCGTGCGCCTTCATGGCCGCGAGGGCCGCGGTGCCCGGCCCCCGGATGTCGAAGATGACCTCGACCGTGGCCGCCCAGCTGCTGGACCGGTTCACCCGGCAGATGGAGAAGGGGCGCCGCAGGATAAATGAGCGGTCGGGCGGCGGCCGGAGGTTGACGAACTGGCCCGGCCGCGCCGCCTCGGCGATGTCGGGGGCCACAACGGTGAGGGAGTGGTACTCCTCGCCGTGCTTGCGGTGCGAGAGAATCTCGCCGGTATAGTGCTTCATCGGGACTCCTCCCCAGAATGCGCAAGATACTCCTGCAGGCTGCGGACGGTGAGACAGCCGCGGCGCAGGGCCTCGATGCCGGCAACGGTCGCCCGCACCGCTTCCATCGTCGTCACGTACGGTATGTTGCGCCGCACGGCGGCCGCGCGGATCTCGTAGCCGTCCGCCCGCGGCCCCCGCCCCCGCGGGGTGTTGATGACCAGGTCCACGTCCCCGGCGAGGATGTCGCCGACGATGCTGCCGGCCCCGCCCACGGCGTCGGAGTACTTCCCCACGACCCGCACCGGGACCCCGGCGCCGCCCAGGTGAGCCGCGGTCCCCGCCGTCGACACGACGTTGAAGCCGAGCTCGACGAGGGCCTGGACGGGCCCGACGATCTCGGGCTTGTCACGGTCGGCCACTGACACGAACACCGTGCCCTTCGCAGGCA
>DASPZW010000220.1:0-8394 GCA_035636055.1 Actinomycetota bacterium | reverse complement strand
GACCCCCTGGTCGGTCAGGCCAGCGCTGCGAGCAGTTCCTGTGCCAGGTGCACGCTTCCGTTGTGGCGACCGGACTCGGCGAGGCGCCGAAGGTCGTCGGCGTCGTCCACGTCGAGGTTGAGACCGGGGAGCCGCAGGCTTGCGAACCGCAAGCCGGCGACCGCCGCAGCGCTCGCGTGGGCATCGGCGCTGCCGGGCCCGAAGCTTGCCGCGATGGCTGCGGGGGGGCGGCGGAGGAGCCCCGTGGTCCCCCCGTCGTCGGAGCGGGCCACCGCCACGTCGGCGTCGCTGGAGAACAGTGTGCGCAGGTCCAGTCCCGTCACCAGGGGGACGTCGAACGGCAGCACCAGGAGGGCGGTCGCCCCTGCCGTCGCGATGGCGGTGGTCCCCGCGGCCACCGCGTCGTTGAGGCCGGATCCCGGGTCGGGGACGATCGCCCAGCCCACGGCCTGGGCCAGCGAGGCGGCATCGGTGTCGGAAGTAACGACGACGCGCAGCGGCCAGGCCCCCGCGGCCTCGAGGACGTCGGCGAGCATCGCAAGCGCCAGGCGCCTGCGCTCCGCGGGACCCAGGACGCCCGCGAGGCGCAGCTTTGCCTCGCTCAGGCGCTTGACCGGGATGAGGATGGCTTCCACCGTTTTTCTCAGCCCGGGTGGTGATTCGGCTCACCCGGACACTTCCTATACTCGCGCGATGGGTGAGAACGGTGGGCCGGACGGCAACGGACCCAACCCGTCGTTCACGCCCGAACGCAAGCACTGGAAGCACCTCTACTCGGAAATCGTTGCAACGGAAGTCTGCACCGCCTGCTCGGCCTGCGTCGTGGCCTGTCCCCACCACGTGATCGAGATGCAGGACTTCCGCCCCCAGATGCAGGATTCCCTCCTGGGCATCGACAACTGCGTGCACGGCGAGAAGAGCTGTTCGCTCTGCGCCATGGCGTGCCTGCGGCTCGACCCCGACTTCGATGCCATCGAGCAGGTGCTCTACGGCAGGCGACGCAAGCACCCCTCCGAGCCCTGGGGCGTGACGAGGAGGATCATGCTGGGCCGCACCTCCTCGTCAGAGATCATGGCCCACGGCCAGGATGGCGGGGTCGTGACCGCCATCATCGGATGGATGCTCTCCACCGGCGAGCTCGACGGGGCGACCTGCGCCAAGCCGAGAACCGACCTTCCCTGGCTGGACGAGCCCTTCGTCGCCACGACCCCCGAGGAACTCCTCACCGGCGCCGGGTCGCGCTACACCTACTGCTCGACGCCGCTCGCCCTCAGGATGGCGTCCGAGCGCAAGCTCAAGAAGGTTGCTGCCATTGGGGTCTCGTGCGAGTCCACCGCCGTCCGGGAGATGGCGGCGGAGGGTATCAAGCGCTGGTCCCGGATGGTCAAGTTCGTCGCCGGGCTCATGTGCAACGAGACCTTCCAGTACGAGCCCTTCATCAACGAGATCGTTCAGGGCCGGTACGGCATCGACATCTCGCAGGTCACCAAGATCAACGTCAAGGGCGACGTCTACGTCACCCTCACGGACGGGACGGACGTCAAGATCCCGCTGAAGGAGTGCCAGGCGTACGCGAACGAGTGGTGCCACCACTGCCCCGACTTCGCAGCCGAGCACGCCGACATCTCCTTCGGGGGCATCGGGCTGAAGGGCTGGACGATGTGCCTCATCCGGACGGAGTACGGCGAGGACGTCTGGAACCGGGCGGTCGAGGCGGGCGTCATCGAGGCCCGGCCGGCCGAGGAAGACCCGGCGGGACTCAAGGTCCTGGAGCGGCTGGCCAAGAAGCAGCGGTTCCGGGTGGGGCCATTCGAATCCCACGCTGGGGGCAGGTGGCCGGTGCGGGAAGTCCTGGACCGGGTGCGGCGGGAGGCAGTCGCCGAGTACGAGGGGGCTCCGGCCTCCGAATAGTGGCAACCACGCAGCCCCGCAGGCGGGAACCTCTCTACGCGTTCGGCGAGCATTCCGTCGCGTACGGCATGCGAGCCTACTTCCGCTGGCATCTCGAGGGCCTCGACTACATCCCGGAGACCGGGGCCGCCCTCGTCGCCTCCAACCACCTCTCCTACCTCGACGGTCTGGCCGTGGCCTACGGCGTCCACCGGGCTGGCAGGCGGCCCCGCTTCCTCACCAAGTCCGGCCTGTTCAAGGTGCCGGTCATCGGTGCCGCCCTCAAGGGTATCGGTCAGATCCCCGTCGAGCGAGGGACGCGGGCCGCCCCGCAGTCCCTGGACAACGCAGCGGCCGCCCTGGCCAGGGGCGAGGTGGTCGTGGTGTTCCCCGAGGGCACGACCAGCACGACACCCGATCTGGCGCTGGGCAAGCCGAAGACCGGCACCGCCCGCCTCGCGCTGGCCAGCGGCATCGATGTCATCCCGTGCGCCACGTGGGGAGGACAGTGGATCTGGACGAAGCATCTCGGCGTGCACCTCCGCCCGCTCCAGGACGTCTGGGTTTGCTTCGGGCCCCCGATCTCCTTCAAGGAGTTCGAGGGAAAGGAAGTCGACCGGGAGACCTGGCGGTCGGTGTCCGACCGGATCATGGTCGAGATCGCCACTTTGCTCGAGGCCCCGAGGGAAGCGAAGCCCTGGACCCCCCAGGAGCCGACGCGCAAGAAGTTCATCGCCGAACAGGAGGTCCGCAAGGCAGCCGCCGCCCAAGCCGCCGCCAAGGCGGCCGAGCCGGATACCCCCGAGTCAGCGCCGGAATCGACCTGAGGCGGAAGTCAGCGGGTAGATTCCGTCAAAGGGATCCCTCGCAACAGCCTGCTGGGCAGACTTTTTGACGGAAACGGGCGGAGACTCACATGAGGTGGCTGCCGGTTGTACGATGAGTGACGTACAAATGCACACCACTCGGCAAGGGCTGTACCACCCGCATCCGGACGAGATCACGCTCCCCGGCGTGCTGCATGCGCTGAGCGACCCCATCCGCCTCGACCTCGTCCGCCAGCTCGACCAGTGCGGCGTTGAGAGGGCCTGCGGTAGCTTCCACCTGCCCATCGCCAAGTCGACGGCGACCCACCACTGGCGGGTCCTGCGAGAGTCCGGTGTGGTGAAGGCCCGTGAAGAGGGTACGAAGAAATACCACAGCCTCCGGCGGGAGGACCTCGACACGCGCTTCCCCGGCCTCCTGGATTCGATCCTCGCCAATTCCTGAGCACCTGGTATAGTTCGATGTATGACGAACATCGAACTAGCGGAGGCCCGGCACCCCGCGCTCGCTCGTGGCGCCGATCCCCGGCGGTGGTGGGCGCTGGCGGTGCTCTGCCTCAGCCTCATCCTCATCACGCTCGACAACACGGTCCTCAACGTGGCACTGCCCACCCTGGTGCGGGACCTGCACGCCTCGACGTCCCAGCTGCAGTGGATCGTGGACAGCTACCAGCTCGTCTTCGCAGGGCTGCTGTTCAGTGCTGGATCCATGGCAGACCGGTACGGCCGGAAGGGGACCCTTGCCCTGGGCCTGGCGGTCTTCGGGATGGGCACGCTCGCAGCCGCCTTCGCTGACAGCGCCGGGATGCTCATCGTGACCCGTGCCTTCATGGGCATCGGTGGGGCACTCATCATGCCGTCCACGCTGTCGATCCTCGGCGACGTCTTCCCCGATCCCGCCGAGCGGTCCCGGGCGATCGCCATCTGGGCGGCCATGGCGGCGGTGGGGATCGCGCTCGGGCCGGTCCTCGGCGGCCTCCTGCTCGCCCACTTCGGCTGGGGATCGATCTTCCTGGTGAACGTGCCGGTCGTGGTGGCCGCCCTCATCGGCGGCGGGATGTTGCTGCCGAAGTCCCGGGACCCGGCCCCGGGGCGGATGGACCTGCTGGGGTCCGTGCTCTCGATCGCCACCCTGATGACCATCGTGTTCGCCGTCATCGAGGGACCGGGCAAGGGCTGGACCAGCTCGACGGTCCTCGGCGCCGCCGGGGCGGGCATCGCGCTGCTGGCCGCCTTCCTCGCCTGGGAGTCGCACTGCGACCACCCCATGCTCGACCTTGCCCTGTTCCGTGACCGCCGCTTCACAGGCGGGGCGGTGACCCTGACGCTGCTGTACTTCTCGGCCCTGGGGACCTATTTCCTCTACACCCAGCACCTGCAGTTCGTGCTCGGCTACAGCGCCCTGCGTGCCGGCATCTACACCGTGCCGTTTGCCGTCGTCCTCGTCGTCTTCTCGCTGCAGACCCCCAAGGCGGTGCGATGGTTCGGCACCGGCCGCGTGGCGGGGGCCGGCCTGCTCCTGCTGACGCTCGGCACCCTCGTCCGGTCCGGTGCCGACGCCCATACCGGCTACGGGGTCCTGCTCGTGTCCCTCGTCATCGTCGCGGCGGGGGTGGGCAGCACGATCGCCCCGTCCACGACGTCGATCATGAGCTCGTTGCCGCCACACCAGGCCGGCGTCGGCTCGGCCATCAACGACGCAGCCCGCCAGGTGGGCGCCGCCCTGGGCGTTGCCGTCCTCGGCAGTGTCTGGGCCTCCAGCTACGCCCACGCCCTGGCGGCCCCGGCCCTGCGGGCAACGGTGTCTCCCGTGGCGCTGCGGGCGAGCCGCAGCTCGGTGGGGGCAGCGCTCGCAGCGGCCCACACCCTGCCGGGAAGGGCAGGCCCCAACCTTGCGGCGGCGGCGAAGGCAGCCTTCGTCCACGGCTCGAACGTCGCCAACATCGTCGCCGCCCTGGTCGCGATCGGCGGGGCCTTCCTGGCGATGCGCTTCCTGCCGTCCAGGGACCTCTAGAATGCGCTGATGAGCCGCGTCCGCGTGGCCGTGCTCTTCGGGGGGCGGTCGGGAGAGCACGAGGTCTCCTGCGTCTCCGCCCGGCACGTCGCCGCCGCATTCGACCCCGACCGCTACGAGGTCGTGCCCGTCGGGATCACGAAGGAGGGCCGGTGGCTCCTGCCGGAGGCGTCCCGTCGCGTGCTGGCCGGCGCCCGCCTGGAGATTCCCGAGACGGCGTTCGAGGCCACCGGGGAGCCCGTCTCGCTCGCGGCCGCCGCGTCGGCGCACGGGGGGCTCCAGGTCGACGTCGTCTTCCCGGTCCTCCACGGGCCGTACGGCGAGGACGGGACGGTGCAGGGCCTGCTGGACATGGCCGGGATCCCCTATGTTGGCTCCGGCGTCCTCGGGTCCGCGCTCGGCATGGACAAGGAGAAGATGAAGCGGATGTTCCGCGACCACGGCCTGCCGATCGGCGACTTCGTGGTCATCCGGGCGCACGAATGGCTGGAGGACGGCCCCCGTGCCCTTCGGGCGGCCGAGTGCATCGGCTTCCCGTCGTTCGCCAAGCCGGCCAACCTCGGTTCCTCCGTGGGGGTGTCCAAATGCGAGGACACACCGTCAGTGATCGCCGGCATCGAGGAGGCGCTGCGCCACGACCGCAAGGTGCTGGTCGAGGAAGGCCTCCACGGGCGGGAGATCGAAGTCGGCGTCCTCGGCAACGACCACCCGGCCGCCTCGGTGCCGGGCGAGGTGATCCCCGGTCGTGAGTTCTACGACTACGCGGCGAAGTACCTCGACGACACCTCCCGCACCGAGGTTCCCGCCGATCTCCCTCCGGGGGTGGTCAGGCGGCTGCAGGATCTGGCGGTCGCCGCCTTCCAGGCGGTGGACGCGTCCGGGATGGCGAGGGTGGACTTCTTCTACGACGAGGGCCGCGAGGGCGGCGACGGCGTCGTCGTCAACGAGATCAACACGATCCCCGGTTTCACCGTGATCTCGATGTTCCCCAAGCTGTGGGAGGCCTCAGGCGTACCGTACCCGCGACTGCTCGACCGGCTGGTCGAACTCGCCCTCGAACGCCACGTTCAGCGGCCGCGGCCGCAGGCCACCCCTGCCCGATGGCTGGAGGAGCAGGCGCTCAGAGGTGAACGATCGGACAGGTGAGGGTGCGGGTGATGCCCTCCACCGCCTGGATCTTGGCAACCACCAGCTTGCCCAGGTCATCCACCGTCCGGGCCTCTGCCCTGACGATGACGTCGTAGGGACCCGTCACGTCGTCGGCCGAGGTCACGCCGACGATCCCGTGCACCTCCTGGGCAACCTGCGCTGCCTTACCCACCTCGGTCTGGATGAGGATGTACGCCTGCACTTGCGCCGCCAAGCAGCTCACCTCCCTTTCGTCTGCCCCAATCCTACGGACCTCGTTGAAGTGATAACAAGCTGGAATCCGCGAGGCGGCACGGGGCATCATCGCCGGTGATGGTCTTTGCCGACCGGGAGGAGGCCGGCCGCATCCTGGGGGAGCGGTTGGCCGGCGTCGAGGGCATCGACTGGCCCGGCTCGCTGGTGCTGGGGATCCCTCGGGGCGGCGTCATCGTCGCCGCCGAGGTGGCCCGCGTCCTGGGGGCGGAGCTCGACGTCGCTGTGCCGGCCAAGATCCGGGCCCCGTTCCAGCCGGAGTTGGCCATCGGCGCCGTCGGCCCGGGCGGGGCGGTGTGGTTGGACCTCGACGCCGTGGCGGCCCTCCGGATACCAGGCCACATGCTCGACGCCCAGATCGAATCGGCCCGCCACGAGGTGGCGCGGCGGACCGAAGTGTTCCGGGGCGACCGGGCGCCGCCCGCCGTGGAGGGACGCCCGGTGGTGCTTGTCGACGACGGGATCGCGACCGGGGCGACCATCGTGGCCGCCGCCCGGGCGGTCAGGGCGCAGGGCCCGTCGCGGCTGCTGATCGGCGTCCCGCTGGCGCCCGGCGAGACGCTGCGCCGCCTCGCCGGCGAGGTCGATCAGGTAGTGTGCCTCGAGTCGCCGGAGCCATTCATGGCGGTGGGACAGGGCTACATCGACTTCCGGCAGGTCGGCGACGACGCGGTTCGGCAGGTACTCCCGCACCCTTGACAGGAGGCACACGCGATGGCCAGGTACGCAACGTTGGTGACGAGTATGGGCGAAATCAAGGCGAAGCTGCTGGAAGAGACGGCCCCCAAGACCGTCGAGAACTTCGTCGGCCTCGCCACGGGGACCAAGCACTGGTCCACCCGGTTCGGGGAGAAGCGCGACGAGCCGCTCTACTCCGGCACCATCTTCCACCGGGTCATCCCCGACTTCATGATCCAGGGCGGCGACCCCCTCGGCAACGGCACCGGCGGCCCGGGCTACAAGTTCGAGGACGAGGTGGACGGTGGCCCGACCTTCAACGGCCCCGGCTACCTCGCGATGGCCAACGCCGGCCCCAACACCAACGGAAGCCAGTTCTTCGTCACCGTCGCGGCCACCCCCTGGCTGAACGGCAACCACACGATCTTCGGCATCGTCATCGAGGGCCAGGACGTCGCCGACGCGATCTCCAAGGTTCCCGCCATCGGCGACCGCCCGAACGTGGACATCGTGCTCGAGGCAGTGAAGATCGAGCAGGAGTAGGCGGGACCGGGCCACCTGGCCAGGCTCGCCCCCTGGGACGAGTCGCTACGGCCTGGGTTCCACCTCGAAGAAGATCCTGACCTCGGTCCGGAACTCCTCGATACCGCCGTCGCTGATGGTGGCGCTCGTGTGGAGGACCTCCATCCTGCGGATGTTGCGGATGGTCTTGGCGGCCTCCCTGAGGGCCTCACGAGCCGCCGCGCCCCAGGAGTCAGCCGAAACGCCTTCGAGCTCGAGGGTGTTGATGACGGACATGGTAGTTACTTTACTCTCGGGACCCCCCTGAGGTTTTCCAGTCGTCGCCCACTCCTGCGGAGTGTTCGACGACCCCCGAACAGGGTCCAGGGGGGATTCGCAGCTCATCCGGCTCCGCTTCGCTCCGCCGGGCTGCTACTCCCCCCTGGACGCCCCTGTAGGCTTCTTTCATGAAGCTCTCGGACGTGGGGGAGTTCGGGCTCGTCGAGCGCCTGGGCGCCCTCCTCGGCGATGCCCCCGACGGCGAGACCTGGATCGGGGACGACACCGCGGTCCTCCGGGCCCCCGGCGGGACGATCCTGTTCACCGCCGACCTCCTCGTCGAGGGGGTTCACTTCGATCTCGCCTGGACCGCCCCGGGCGACCTTGGTTACAAGGCCGTGGCGGTCAACTGCAGCGATGTCGCCGCCATGGGGGGGATCCCCCGCCGGGCGCTGGTCTCCCTCGGCGTGCGGCCCGGCATCGACCTGGAGTTCCTCGAGGCGCTCTACGCGGGGATGCGGGAGTGCAGCGACGCCTTCGGCATGGCGGTGGTCGGCGGGGACGTCTCCCGCTGCGACCAGCTCGTCGTCTCCGTGGCGCTGCTGGGCAACCCTGCCGGCCGGCTCGTGATCGAGCGCCGGGGCGCCCGCCCCGGTCACCTGGTCTGCGTCACGGGTGTCCTCGGTGCCGCCGCCGCGGGCTTGCGGCTCATGCGCGGCGGTCTCCCCGTCCGGGCGGACCTCAAGGCTGCGCACCTTCGCCCGACGCCCCGGGTCCGGGAAGTCGAGGTGCTCCGGCGCTTCCTGC
>DASPZW010000219.1:0-5275 GCA_035636055.1 Actinomycetota bacterium | reverse complement strand
GAGCCCCGAATAGGAGCCCCGAATAGGAGCCAGGGGGGATTCGCAGCTCATCCCCCTCCGCAACGCTGCGGGGGGCTGCTACTCCCCCCTGGACCCCCCTGGCCGGGGCGCCCGGCGGCCAGGGTCTTCTCAGGGTCTTCTACGCGAAGGCGACGGCGTGGAGGTCCGCGAGGCCCTCGGCGACGAGGTCGAAGGACTCCCCGCCGTCGTTCGAGTACCACAGCTCGCCGTTGGCGGTCCCGAACGCGGACTCAGAGGGGACCCGCGGGTTGATCACGAGCGCACGGCGCCGCACCCCGCCCTTCAGGTCCTTGACGACCGTGCGGAACCGACGGCCGGAGTCCGTCGACAGGTAGAGGTCGCAGTGGGCGTTGGACTTCCACGTGGACGGCGGCCCCGCAGCCGCCGACATGATGACCCGGTCGGGCTCCGTGGGATGTGCCGCCAGGCCCATCGTGTACTGGCGGCTGTTGGTCTCGCCCATGTGCCGCCACGAGATCCCCTCATCGTCCGAGCAGAACGCCCCGCCCGCGCCGCTGCCCCCGCCGGTGGTCACGAAGACCCGCTCGGGCCGGGCCGCGGAGAGCTGGATCGAGTGGACGTCGGGGCAGGGCAGCGCAAGGTTGTACCAGCTCTTGCCGCCGTCGCGGGAACGGTACACGCCGCCGACCTTGATGCCGACGTAGATGGTCTTGGAGTCCTTGTGGTGGGCGCCTACTGCCGAGACCGTGGCATGGGGGAGTGGGTCGGCACCTGCGCCGCACCACGACTCCGATCCCGGACAGCCCACGATCGACTTGATCGGCGTCCAGGACTCCCCCACGTCCTTGCTACGCCAGACCCCCGCCGGGAAGCAGCCGGCGATGAGCCGCCCGTTGCGGGCCAGGGCGAGGGAGGTCACGGCGTCGCCCAGATCCTTGGCGAGCACCTTCGCCTCCCCGGCACCGGTCCAGGCCAGCAACGAACCACCGGCGGTCCCCGCCAGCACCGCGCCATCGGTCGTCCGCACCAGGCAGAGCACGCTCTCGCTCGACACGCGCGTGACGTCGCCGTCCTCGTACAAGCTCAGCCCCTCAGACCCCCCCAGGAACATCCTCATCTCGCAGCCTCCACGGCTCGTTGGGCAGCCTCGAGCATGCTCGCGGCGGCACGAATGTTGGGATGGTGCGACCTGGCGAGGAGCTCCCTCCCCGCTTGGGCGTTGGTCCCCTCCAGCCGAACGACAACGGGTACCGTTACGTTGGTCCGCCCGAGGGCCTCCAGGATGCCGCCGGCGACGAGATCGCAGCGCGTGATGCCCCCGAAGATGTTCACGAGGACCGAGCGCACCGATGGGCCGGCGACGACGACCTCGAGCGCGCTGGCCAAGGCCTCGGCCCCCGCACCCCCGCCGACGTCGAGGAAGTTGGCGGGCGCCCCGCCCACCTGGGCGACCACGTCGAGCGTCGACATGACGAGGCCGGCGCCGTTGCCGATGATCCCGATGTCGCCGTCGAGCTTCACGAAGTTGAGGCCGGCCGCCGCCGCCATCGCCTCCTGCGGATCGGGGCGGAGCGTCCCTCCTTTGAAGGACTCGAACTCGGGATGCCGGAACATCGCCGAGTCGTCCAGGGACACCTTGGCGTCGAGGGCGATCAGGCCCCCAGGCGTGAGCGCCAGCGGGTTCACCTCGACGAGGGAGGCATCCGCCTCCACGAAGAGGCGATACAGCGCCGGCAGCAGTCGGGCGGCGTCGGGCCGTGCCCGGGGCGCGAGGCCGGCGCCGAACACGAGGCTCCGCACCTGGAAGTCGGCCAGCCCGAGCAGCGGGTCGACGTGCACCGACGACATGGCTCCCTCCCCGGCCGCCTCGACGTCGATGCCGCCGCGTGAGGAGAGGATGAAGAGGGCGCTGCCGGCGCGGCGATCGAGCGTGACCGCCGCGTAGTATTCGGCGTCGATCGACGAGGCAGCCTCGACCAGGAGGTGCTCGACGCGATGGCCGCCGATGTCCATGCCCAGGACCTCGCCGGCTGCCCGCTCCGCCTCCTCCGGCGTGGCGACCAACTTGACCCCGCCGGCCTTGCCCCGCCCTCCCGCTGCGACCTGCGCCTTCAGGGCCACCCGGCCGCCGAGCTCCTGGGCGGCGACGGCGGCCTCGGCCGAGGTCTCCACGACGCGCCCGTCCGGAACCGGAATCCCCCAGCGGGCAAACAGTTGCTTGCCCTGATACTCGAAAAGGTCCAACGATCCCCCGAGGTCTATGGAGCCGTTACGAGTGTGCGGATGTGTCGAGTGTGCGGTGCAGCCAGTCGATGATCTCGCCGGTGTTGGTACCGGGCGTGAAGATTTCGGCGATGCCCGCCGCCTTCAGCGGCGCCACGTCCTCGGCGGGGATGATCCCGCCCCCGAAGACCGGGATGTCGCCGGCGCCCTTCTCGGCCAGGAGTTGCACGACCCGCCCGAAGAGCACCATGTGGGCGCCCGACAGGCAGGAGAGCCCCACGGCGTCGGCGTCCTCCTGGAGGGCCGCCTCGGCGATCTGCTCCGGAGTCTGGTGCAGGCCGGTGTAGATCACCTCGAACCCGGCATCACGCAGCGCCCTCGCCACCACCTTCACCCCCCGGTCGTGTCCGTCGAGGCCCGGCTTGGCCAGGACGATGCGGATACGACTACCCTCGACTCCTACCACTGGCAGACCCTGCACCCTGCCCCGCGAGCGGCCCCTCGCGGGGCGCCTCGTGGTGTCCCTTGCGGGGCCCCTCGTCGGGCTTCCCGACCGGTACGGCAAAGCCTAATAACAGTAGTCGAATTACCTAGACCCCGGCTAGAGTCTGGCGGATTTCCCACAATGCTCAGTCGACTGCCTTGATCGGTGCGTAGCCGAGCAGGAGCCGCTTCTCACCAATGCCGGCAAACCACACCGTCGCTTCCGCCTTGGCGCCGCTCCCTTTGAGCGACTGGATGACGCCCGAGCCCCAGCGGTCGTGCTCCACAGACTGGCCGACCCGCCAGGGTGCCTCCGCCCGGGCCATGTCGGGGTACTGGGGGTTGCGCGAGGTGGACGAGACCAGCCCGATGGTGGGAGCCGTGTCGCCGATGACCCGCATGACGTCGCCGGGGATCTCGGCGAGAAAGCGCGACGGCGAGTTGTAGCCAAAACGCCCGGAGAGGCTGCGCTGGCGGGACGACAGGAGGTAGAGGCGCTCCTTGGCCCGGGTGATGCCCACGTAGGCGAGGCGGCGCTCCTCCTCGAGCTCGTCCGGATTCGCCAGGGCGCGGATGTGCGGGAACACGCCGTCCTCCATCCCGAGGAGGAAGACGATGGGAAACTCAAGCCCCTTGGCGTTGTGCAGGGTCATGAGCGAGACCGAGGACGACTCCTCGTCGTAGTCGTCCTGCTCGCTCACGAGGGCCACCTGCGTGAGGAAATCGTCGAGGCTGGCGTCGAGGAAGCCCTGGGCGTACTGCGTGGCGGACACCGCCAGCTCCTTCAGGTTCTCCACCCGGCCCAGCGCCTCGATGGAGCGCTCGGACTCCAGCTCGGCCATGTAGCCCGACCGCTCGTAGGTGACCTCGATCACCTGGGCGATGCTTGCCCCCCGCTGGTTGAACTCCCGCAACTCCTGGATGAGGCCCAGGAACTCGCGGAGGCCGCGCTGGGTCCTGGTGGACAGGCCGTCGACGGCGCCATGGTCCGCGTCCTCGATCGCCTCGAAGAGGGTGATGCCCTGCAGGGCGGCGTGGGCGTCGAGCATGGCGATCGTGCGGTCGCCGATGCCGCGGCGGGGCGTGTTGATGATGCGCCGCAGGCTGGCCGCGTCCGCGGTGTTCACGACGACCCGCAGGTAGGCGAGGATGTCCTTGACCTCCTTGCGCTCGTAGAAGCGCAGGCCCCCCAGCACGCGGTACGGGATGCCGAAGCGTGTGAACACCTCCTCGACCACCCGCGACTGGGCGTTGGTCCGGTAGAAGACCGCCATGTCCCGGAGGCGGTACCCATCGGTCTCGCGGAGCCGGTCGGACTCCACGGCGACGAAAGCCGCCTCGTCGTGCTCGTCGGTGGCCAGGTACCGGCCGACGAGCTCACCGGCGCCGGTGTCGGTCCAGAGGTTCTTCGGTTTGCGGAGCCGGTTGTTCTCGATGAGGGCGTTGGCGGCGGTGAGGATGTTCTGGGTCGAGCGGTAGTTGCGGTCGAGCGTGATGACGCGTGCCCGGGGGAACGCCTGCTCGAAGCGCATGAGGTTGCGGTAGTCGGCGCCGCGGAAGGCGTAGATCGACTGGTCCATGTCGCCGACGACGCAGATGTTCCCGTCGGGGGCGGCCAGGAGGCGCACGAGCTCGAACTGGGCGGCGTTGGTGTCCTGGAACTCGTCCACGAGGACGTGGCTCCAGCGTTGCCGGTACTCGGCGTTGACCTCGGGGTCTCGCAGCACCTGGACGGTACAGCCGATGAGGTCGTCGAAGTCCATGGCGTTGGCTTCCCGAAGCAGGCGCTGGTACTCCCGGTAGATGGGGGAGAACTCACGCAGCTGCCAGTTCGGGCTGTCCATGAGCTCGTCGGGGCCGAGCAGCTCGTCTTTGGCCCTCGAGATGGCGTGGTGGACCTGCGAGGGCTTGACGCGGCCTGCGCCGAGGGGTGACGCCTTCAGGATGTGGGTGATGAGCCGCTCGGAGTCCGACGAGTCGTAGATGGTGAACGACGACTTGTAGCCGAGCCGGGGCGCCTCCCGCCGCAGCAGCCTGGCGCACATCGAGTGGAACGTGCCCACCCACATGTTCCTGGCGATCGGGCCGATGAGTCCCTCGATGCGGTCCCGCATCTGCCCGGCCGCCTTGTTGGTGAAGGTGATGGCAAGGACGGCGAACGGGGGCACGCCGTGCTCCCGGATGAGGTGCGCCACCCGCCGGGTGAGCACGGCGGTTTTGCCGCTCCCGGCCCCGGCGACGACCAGCAGGGGGCCACGGTGGTGCACGGCAGCCTCCCGCTGGGCGGGGTTGAGGTCCCCGAGCAGGTCGTTGTCGTTGGGGGCGCTGGCGGCAAGTGCGAGTTGTTCCACCACCCCATTATCCGTGGGCGTCACGGATGCTCCGTCTTTCCAGTTGTCGTCCGCTCCTTCGGAGCGTTCGACAACCCCCGAATAGGAGCCCCGCATAGGAGCCAGGGGGGATTCGCAGCTCATCCCCCTCCGCAACGCTGCGGGGGGCTGCTACTCCCCTCTGGACCCCCCCGCTGGTGCCGGGTGGGGGCTGCCACCCTCCTCAGATCAGGAAGGCCCACGGGTTGCCGCTGAGG
>DASPZW010000218.1:0-5885 GCA_035636055.1 Actinomycetota bacterium | reverse complement strand
CAGGTCCACGGGGGCCGGGACGGGTTGCGGGGTGGGTTCAGGGGCGGGGCGCCGGGCCTGCGCCGGCGGGGAACCTGGCAGCGGCACGGTGTCGGGGAGGAACAATTGCTGGTCCTCCAGGGCACCGCCGTCGCTACGCCTCAGCTCGTCGTCCCACCTCACCGAAGGCTCCTCGTCCACAAGAGTTTTTGTCTACAAATAGTCTTGGAGGCGCATCTTAGGCCGGTGGCGCTGGGAAAAGCAAGAGCCGCACCCGACTTACAAGAACGTGATTCCCGCGGCCGGAGGATCCAGCCCCAGCAGGCCTGCGACGGTTGCGGCGACATCGGCGAAGGTCGACCGGCGCCCGACGTCGAGCCCGGCCGGCACCCCGTCCCCGACGGCCAGCAGGGGAACGACCTCGCGGGTGTGATCGGTCGAGGGCGTCGTCGGGTCGTTGCCGTGGTCGGCCGACACGATGAGGACGTCGCCGCTGCGGAGTGCCCGGAGGGCGTCCCCCAAGGCCGAGTCGAAGTCGCGGAGCGCGCGGGCATACCCCGCGGCGTCGTTGCGGTGACCGAAGAGCATGTCGAAGTCCACCAGGTTGGCGAACACGAGGCTGCCGCCCGGGTGCGGGTCCTCAGCGATCACCGAGATGAGGGCGGCCATGCACGCCTCGTTGCCCTTGGCGTTGAGGTTGCGGGCGATGCCCCGCCCCGAGAACAGGTCACCCACCTTCCCGATTGCGGTGGTGGGCTGTCCCGCGGAACTGGCGCGGTCGAGGATGGTCGGCCCGGGCGGCGCGACCGCGTAGTCCCGCCGGTCCCTGGTCCGGACGAAGGCGCCCGGCGGGCCGGCGAACGGCCGGGCGATCACCCGACCGACCTCGACGTCGCCGGTCAGCATCGCCCTGGCCTTGACGCACCAGTCGTACAGCTGGGCGACCGGCACGGCGTCGACGTGGGCAGCGACCTGGAAAACGCTGTCCGCGGACGTGTAGACGATCGGCTTGCCGGTGGCACGGGACTCCTCGCCGAGCAACCGGATGATCTCCGTGCCCGAGGCGGCGACGTTGCCGATGCTGGCCCTGCCGATCTCCCGCTCGAAGCGGGCGATGACCTCATCGGGGAAACCGTCGGGGAACGTGGGGAAGGGGCGGTCGAGGACGACGCCGGCCAGCTCCCAGTGGCCGGTGACCGAGTCCTTGCCGGCGGAGGCCTCTGCCATCGTGCCGTAGGCACCCAGCGGCGTCCCGGCGGGCGGGGTGCCGGCCAGCCGGACGACGTTGCCGATGCCGAGGCGGCCGAGGTTCGCCAGCGCGAGGCCGCCCACCGCCTCGTCGATATGCCCGAGGGTGTTGGCTCCCGCATCGCCGTACGCCGCGGCATCGGGCGCAGCCCCGACCCCGACGGAGTCGAGGACCAGCAGGATGACCCGGGCCTGTCTCAGCGCTTCTGCGCGCAGGAGATGCAGAGGCGGGCGGTCGGTACGGCCTCGAGGCGCTCCGGGGCGATGTCCTTGCCGCAGCGTTCGCACTGGCCGTACGAGCCCCGGTCGACCCGGCCGAGGGCGGCCTGGATGTCGTGCAGGTGGTTGATCAGGCCCTCGACGAAGGAGAGGACCTTGGCCCGCTCGGACGTCGCCTGGGCCGCGTCGGCGAAGCCTTCGTCCAGGGAGACCTTGATCGAGCCGTCGGTCTCGGCGCCGAGATCGGCAAGCTCCTTCTCGATCTCCGCAAGCTCAGAGTCCAGGCGCTTCCGAGACTGGGCAAGTCCGTCCTCGCTGAGCGGCACCGGAACCTCCCTCGTCGCCAGGCGCGAACCCCGCGCCAAAGGTCCTGCTCCACCCCCACCTGGCGAAGCCTGCCACTCATTCGAGCATAGTACGAAATTGCCGCGACTGAAAAACGAGCCCCCGGAGAGCCGTGGGCCGAGGGTGCGGAAGCTCTGGCTCTGCGTTCAGGATGTCCTCCTTCGCATCATCGCCGGATCAGGTACAGGTTGTTGAACGGGTTCTCCATCGGCACCCGGGTCACCGACGAGAAGCCCGCCTTCGTGCTGAGCGCCCGCAGCTTTGATTCCGGGAGCCCCATCGTCCCCAGCCCCTCACCACCGTGGGCGAGCGACACGGTCATGCACAGCAGCGTGCTGAACCCGTAGAGCAGCGAGGCGACAGGCCCGACGTTTTCGGACGGGACATCGGAGCAGTTGATGTCCAGGCAGAGGTAGATGCCGCCTGGCCGGAGGGCCTCGCGGATGCTCTGCAGCATCCCGAGCGGGTCGACCGCATCGTGGATGACGTCCCAGGTGGTGATCAGGTCGAAGGACTCGGGCAGCCCCCTGGCGGCGTCGAGTTCCATGAACCGGATCCGGCCGGCCACGCCGGCGGCCTCGGCGTTGGCGACTGCTTTCTCGATGCTGGACGGTAGGCTGTCGTAGCCCACGTACCGGGACTGCGGAAAGGCCTGGACCAGCTTGATGAGCGCCCGGCCCTGACCGCACCCAACGTCCGCAACGTCCACCCCGCGCTCGAGCATCGCCCCGGCCTGTGGAACTGCCGGCAGCCACAGCTGGGTGAGGAGGTGCTCGTGCCACATCGCCGTGAATCGGGCGATCCCGGTGTGCACGTCCTCGGGAAAGTCGGACAGCCGGACGCCCCCGCCCTGGCGAAACGCCTCGACGATGGCGTCGTAGCGCTGAATGGCGCCCAGGAGCTCCTGGTGGACACCGCCGAAGAACGCCGGTCCGGGCTCGTCGACCAGCGTCGGCGCGTGCTCCGGAGGAAGCTCGTAGCGACCGCTGTCCGCATCGTAGGTGAGGTACCCGGCTGCGAACATGCCGGCCAGCCATTCCCGGACGTACCGCTCGTTCGTTCCCGTGCGGTTCGCAAGCTCGCCGCTGGTCGTGGGTCCATTCGCCGCCAGGTCCTTGAAGAGACCCAGCTTGTCGCCGATGGCCGCCAGGACGGTGGTGGTGGTCGACGCGGTGTCGCCAAGCACCCTCCCCGTGAACTCCCCGGCCTTTGCCTGATCGATGACGTCGTTGCCTGCCATGGGATTGCCTCCTCTCGCGGTTGAAACTCCGGGTAAGCGAACGGCCCCGCCCTTGCCGCCCTACGCGGGCAGGAGCCCGAGCTGGCTCAGGAAGCCGAGCTGGTCGAAGTAGATGTGGTCGCTCAAGATCTGCTCGCCGGCGAGGCCCGAGACGTGGACGTAGTCGAAGGCGAACGCCTTGCCCGTGGGTCCGATCTCGCCAGCCGGGGACGCGAGCGGCCCGGTGTGCGTCCCGGAGAACCGCACCTCTGCGGCGTACCCGCCGTCGACCTCGAGCACCGAGCGGACCTCGTGAGCCAGGTCCGGGAACGCGACGAGGAAGACCTGGATCCAGCCGACGACCTGCTCCTCCCCGTGCAACTCCACCCCAGGCGCCACGACCTCGGTGTCCGGAGCGAGGCAGGCTCGCACCCCTGCGAGATCGTGAGCGTCGATCGCCCCCAGGTACCGTTGCAAAACGTCCGCTGCTGTTGTCATGGCTGCCCCTTCTTGTGTCCGATGGGCTGCCTCTCAGCCCGTCGATTGCCGAGGGTAGGAGTCGGTCCTTGCAATTTCCCAGCGGCCCGCTGGCAGCCTGAACGGCTCCCACCGCGCTACGGGGAAACCTCTTGCTTCTCCCCAGTGGTGAGCGTCAAATGGGTGCGTGCGCACCGGGGAGGTCGAGATCCGCCTGCTGGGACGGTTCGCGGTCTGCCTGGACGGCGACGAGCTCCCGGCGGCGAGCTTCGGGGGCCGCTTGGTCCGGGAGTTGCTCCGTCACCTCGTGACGCGCAGAGGCGGCTACGTCTCGAAGGACTCCCTCACCGTTGCCCTGTGGCCCGAACGTCCCCCGGCCGATCCCGCCGCGAACCTGGATGTGCTGGTCAGCCGGGCGCGCCGAGCCCTGCGGGATCCCACGCTTATCCTCGCAGGCTCGGGTGGCTACTCGTTCGCCGGCGACGACCGGTGCCTCGTGGACGCCGAAACCTTTCTCGCCCATGTGGAGGCCGGGCGTGCGGCACTCGCCGAGGGGCGACCTGAACCGGCGTTCCTGGAGTTCCAGGCCGCCCTCGACGCGTGGAGCGGGGAGCCGCTCCCCGAGGACGCGTACGCCGAGTGGGCGCAGGGACCTCGGCGCGAGCTCTGCCGGGCAAACCTCGATGCGCTCGAAGGTGCCGCCGCCGCGGCGCTGGCCGCAGGGCAGCCGGGACGGGCGGTGGCCCTGGCGGAGCGAGCCGTCGACCAGGAGCCCCTCAGGGAAGCCGGCCACCTCCTCCTGGCGAGGGCTCTCTCGTCCTCCGGCGACCCAGCCGGGGCCCTCGCCGTTCTCGACACCTTCCGAAGGCGCGTCGCCGAGGAGCTGGGGCTGGACCCGTCGGACGAGATCCTGGGGCTGCAGATCCAGATCCTGCGCGGCGAGCCGGTGCTGGCCGCCGATGCCGACACGCCACGGGCGCGCCGTGCTCGGTTGCCCGTCGTCGGGGGTGCCTCCCCCCTCGCCTTCGTCGGCCGTGAGGAGGAACTTCGGCGCATCCAGGCCGCGCTCTGCTCACCGGAGCGCGGGATCGTCGTCGTGTCGGGCCAGTCCGGCAGCGGAAAGTCGCGGCTCCTCGGTGAGGTGGTCGCAAGCTTGGAGTTCCCGGTGCTGGCCGCGAGGGCCTTCCGTGCGGAGCAGGACGAGCCCTGGAGCCTCGCCCGCTCCCTCCTGCGCGAAGCCCTTGCGCTCGACATCGGCGTCGTCGAGAAGCTCTCCGAGCGAGCGGCGATCGCGCTGGCCGAGGTACTTCCCAACCTCGAGGAGCTGCGACCCCTGAGCAAGGCGTCCTTCGACCCCGAAAGCCGCCGCGCCCTCTCGATGGAGGGCGCGGTCCGGATCCTCCACGCCGCTGGATCCCCGGCCGCGGTGGTGGACGATGCCCAGTGGGCCGACACCACGAGCCTTCGGCTCCTGTCCCTCGCCGCGGGCCGGCAGCCGGAGATGGGCCTCATCATTGCCTACCGCCCTGAGGAGCTGGCCCGTCACGGGCCGGTCGCCGCGTTCCTCGATGACCTCGCGGGTCTGGCCGGAACCCTGGTGCACGTGACGCTTCCCCCCCTGCCGGCATCCGCCATCTCCGAGCTCGTGGCCGACCCGGGGATCGCCCGCGCCATCGTCGAGGAAACGGACTGCACCCCGTTCGCCGTGACCGAGGTGCTCCGCACCCTCTCGGAGCAAGGACTCGCTTCAACCGATGGCCGGGGCCACTGGCACGCAAGGACAGAGCGGGCGGATGAGCCGGCTCGCAAGGCGGCGAGGCTCGGGCAGCGCCGAGCGATCTCGGCCCGGATCCGATGGCAGCCACCCCGCCGGACCGAGATCCTCGCTCTCATGGCGCTGCTTGGGAGGGAGGTGCCCGCGGGGCTGTTGCACCAAGCCACCGGCAACGATCCATCCGAGCTCCTCGACGACCTGGACACCCTCGCCCGGTTGGGGCTGGCGCGGGCCGGAGAGGGGGGCTGGTCCACGGCGCACGACCTGGTCTCGGAGACGCTGGCCGGCGATCTGGAACCGGGTGAGCGTGCCAGGCTGCACGCGATGGCGGCCCGCGCCCTGCAGGAGACGGGGGCCGAGCCCTCAGATCTGGCGCGACACCTCGCAGCCGCGGGCGACGCCCAGGGGGCGGCGAGCGCCTACATCCAGGCGGCCCGGCAGGCCCTCGACCGGTATGCCAGCGAGGAGGCGGAGCTCCTTGCCCGAGCCGGGCTGCACCTTCAGCCCGAGCCGGGCACACGACGGGAGCTCTTGGAGGTCCGGGCGGAGGCGCGAACCCGCCGGGGGGACCTCGAAGGAGCCCGCGAGGACATCCGCGCCTGCCTCTCGACTGTGCGGTCGGGG
>DASPZW010000217.1:0-5522 GCA_035636055.1 Actinomycetota bacterium | reverse complement strand
TCTCCTCGTACCGCCATGGGTCTCGGTACGGGTCGCCGAACTCGTACTCCCACCAGTGGCCCTCGTCGGTCGTGCCGTGGAACTGGTCGAGCGCCCAGAGGCTGGCGTGGCTGACGATCGCCCGGAAGCGGTCGGTGTGGCCGGCCACCCAGTTGGCCATGTACCCGCCGAAGGACCCGCCCATCGCGGCTGTGCGCTCGGGGTCGATGTCCGGGCGGGCGACCGCAGCGTCGACCGCGGCCATCAGGTCGTCGAAGGGCTCGGCCCCCCAGCGACCCCACCCACGCTGCACGAAGGCCTGCCCGTACCCGGTCGACAGCGCCGGGTCGGGGAGCAGCACCGCGTAGCCGCGGGCGGCCAGGATCCACGGGTTCCAGCGCCAGTGCCAGTCGTTCCACGAACCCAACGGGCCGCCGTGGATCCACGCCACCAGCGGAACGGGTGAAGACGGCGACGCCCCCTCGGGCAGCACGAGCCAGGAGTGGATGGCCACGCCGTCGGCCGCGGTGGCGACCATCTCCTCGGCGCGGCCAGGGACGGTGGCGGGTACTCCCGGCGTCGGGATCGGGCGGGGATCCTGGTCGGCGGCCCGTGCGTCCAGCGCCACGGCCTCCTGCGGGGAGGAGATCCGGGAGCGCAGGGCGTAGAGCGTCGAGTCGTCCGGCGACGGGCACAGGTCCGAGAAGGCGCCGTCGGCCGAGAGGCGGGTGACGACGCCGGTGGCGATGTCGACCCGGAACACCGGCGCTCGGCCGCCCTCGTCGGCCACGAAGAACACCGCCTGGGAGTCCGGTGCCCACACCGGGTTCCTCGGCCACCTGTCGAAGCCCGGGGCTGGATTCCGTCCCTTCCCTCCGGCGAGATCGATCAGCCACAGGGTGCGTTCGGCTGCCTCGGCGGGGTTGCCCATTGTCTCCCGCACGCACACCACGCTCGACCCGTCGGGGGCACAGGCCACACTGGAATGGACGGAGTCCGATTCGGCGAGGACGTGCGTCTCGCCCGTCGCCACATCGACAGCGACCAGGTCCACGCCAGGCGTTGTCCCCGGACGG
This sequence comes from Actinomycetota bacterium, assembly GCA_035636055.1. Classification (GTDB taxonomy): domain Bacteria; phylum Actinomycetota; class CADDZG01; order JAHWKV01; family JAOPZY01; genus JAOPZY01. Next base: position 4,467 of record DASPZW010000217.1, on the reverse strand, counting down.
TGCCGGCCGGTGACGACGGTGGAGCCGTCCGGGGTGAGGGCGAAATCGACTTCGTTGAAGCTGTGCCCCTCGCCCTCGGCGACGCGGCGCAGGTCCAGGCGGTCACCCGCCCACGGTGGCCCCGCGGCCACGAAGATCCGGCGCTCCCGCGGGCCGAGGTAATGGTCCCAGTAGCGGATCGGATACGACTCGAAGAGCTGCGCCGCCACGCCCGCATCCTTGCGGGCCTTGAAGCGCTGCCCATCCTCGTCGAGGGACTCGGTCCCCGGGAAGGTCCCGATGCCGAGGGCCACCGCTCCCGAGCTGCGGCCGACGGCCAGCCCGTCGACGCCGCCAGGCGGGTCAGCCACCAGCCGGGCCTCCCCGGCGCCGGCGGGGAGCAGCCACAGGGCGGTCCGCTCGTCGTCGGGAGCGTCCGGCTTGGCGTCAGGATCGGGGCGGGCGGAGCGAAAGAGGAACCCGCCGTCGGGGAGGAACGCGCCCGGCGACTCCCCCTTGGCAGACCGGGTCAGGCGCTGGGGTGCCGCCTTCCCGGAAGGGTCGAGCTCCCACAGAGCGCTGGCGAACCGCTTGCCGTCGGCGGCCACGGTGGAAACCGACGTGATGAGGCGCGTGCCGTCGGGGCTGAGAGCCAACCCCGACACGCGGGGCATGGCCAGGAACTCGTCGAGGTCGAAGGTAGCCATCAATCGCCAATCTGTCAGGAGGGACGGACAAGTATCCCAGAAGGCCGGAAGACCCTCAATGGGCTGCCGTAGCCTTTGGCCGGCGACGTTTGCCCTCTGCGCGCCAGAGTCTCCTCAACGTGCACGGTGCCCATGGCTGGCTGCTGGTGCGCAGGTCGCCGCAGGTCGGCCAGTTTGCCGGCGCTGACGGCGTCGCCCGTCAGGAACGCGATCAGGTAGTGGTGATCGTCGCTGGCGGTGGCGAGCTTGATGTAGTCCGGGTCGATACGCCCCAACTCGGGATGGCGGAACCGTTTCCGTGATCCCTCGATCCGTCGAACGGTCTGTTCCTGCCACAGCTCGGCGAACTTCGGTCTGGCCCCCTGCAGGGCCTCGACCAGTTCAGGCCCGCGCCAGGCTGTCGATGACGTGGCGGCTGACGTTGATGTCGCGGGCCTGCTCCAGCCACGTATACCAGGTGACGCTCAACCCGGACAGCTGCGCCAGCTCAGGCCCCGGCAAATTGCCTGGGTCAGGGCCGGCCGCAGGCGGGGGCCCGGGTCGGGTTTGGCGATCACCAAATGCTGTCGACGAATCTCCCTCAAGACCGTCAATCGATCGTCAAAGGAGCTTGGCCGGCAACAGCCCCGCTCGCCGTGTCGCAGCCTGTCTCCGCGGCCCAAGGGGTAGACCTTACCTGTCCCTTCGCGGTCTCGGTCTCCATCAGTCCGGGGCTAGGGCTGACCAGCCAGTCCCAGAGTGTGACTGGCTCACTCAAGGGCGGAACCGACCTCTTGGGGGCAACGCCATGCTCGTCGATAACGGGCACGCCATATCACGGTGCCACCGGGATCATCAAGGGTTCCGGCAGTCAGAATTGCCTGCTTCAAGGCTCGCTGAGCGGGACGATTGACGTCACGTGGGACAACGGCGACACGTCCACGATCACCTGGAGTGACGTCATCGTACTCTTCGTGCCAGTGGTGAGAGCCTCGATCACGAGCGGCGCTCTTAAGGGCGACACGATCGTTGTCGCTGGCCTTCCTACCGGATTTGCAGGCAACTGTATCCTTGCCCCCGTCAACGGCCTCACCCTCATTGGAGTCGCTGAATTCTTGCCACTCGGCTGAGCGAAGGGCGAGGGGTCACCGAGTCCGCCCTGAGCGGCACCGTCGCGGATATCCGCAATAGCGACGCCGAAAACGTGTGCGGCGAACAGTTCGAGATCGTGAACATCAAGGGTCGCCACGGCTCCCCCGGTGACGTCGGCCACCGCGACAATGAACGCGTCAAATGGCGTGATCGGATGCCACGCGTGCGCCCTCGAGCAACAGGCCGGCCCGGACCCCGACCCGGGTATCAACCGGGTGCGGCGACCGCCACCCGCTCGCGGCGCAGCCCGGCGAACACCCCGGCATACCAGGGTCCGCGCACCACTTCGGCCAGGACGGCAGCAACAGTTCCCAATGGGCAGCTCGCTGCGCCTCATCTCCGCAACGAGCGCCCCGGACACGGCCTCGCCGCCCGACACGGCCGGTTCGCAGTCCTTGGTGGGGGGACCCGTGCGAGCATGCAGTCAGGTATCAGCTGTTCCCCGGCGGGCAGCGAGAAGTCCTCGGACCGCGCGACCCAGGCGATAGATCAGTACCGCATTCAGTACTCCGAGGCCGGCGAAGAACCAAGCATCGGCGGGTCGCATGAGAGCGCCGGCTAGCAGGAAGATCGACATGATCAGGCCGACCGTGCACAGGCGAACTTAGGCGCGCAGCAACCGCAATGTGGCGTCAACGGTGGCGTGGACCCCGGTCACCCCTCGCCGGCTTCGGATCTGGCGGCGTACGGCGCCGGCGGTCTTGGGGTTCTTCGGCGTGATGCGGAGGGAGGCCGGGAGGGCCAAGGGACTCACGTGCGCCACGAGGCTGGGTGACCCTGCGAACATCTCCTGGTACTTCTCGTAGGCCTGGTCCTTCGAGGCGTAGACGACGTTGGCCACCTCGGGCATCGCTCGGATGGCGTCGATGAGCTCGGAGTTCTGGGAAGGGGTGATCTGGTCCTTCAGCCAGACATTGATCTCGGCCTTGCCAACGGCCTTGGAGCCGATGTGGCGCAACAGGGCTACCCCACCGAGCAGGATTAGGGTCACCACCAGGATGAGGCTGGCCGCGACTGTCATGGACCTGTCCGGCGACTCGAGAACGGCGACCCGCCGATGGCGGCGCTAGCCATGCCCTCCATGATCCCACTCGGAGATGCCGATGAGAAGTCTGCGTCGGGCCGATGCCCCGCGGCGAGCTCTTCCACCGCCGGGCGACCCGATCGCGACGACACCTCACGCAGAACGATCGGGTTCTCGACCCGGTGCATGCGTGCCGCCCAGACGTAGAACGTGTTCAGGGCAGCAAGGTTGCCGGCGAACGTGCCCGCCGCGACGCGGGCAGGGTTGCGGTCGTCGGCCATCCGCCAGTACTTGAACGCCTCGACGTCCCCCGGCGTCGCGTGGTCCCACGAGGTGTGCCGGCGGAGCAGGAAGTTCAGCCACATCCCGAGGGCGTAGGCATACTTCCGCCACGTGTCTGGATCCAGGGCACGCATCTGGCGGGACTCGAAGAACCCGTTGATCCGACGGTCGGGGCGCCCACCCGGGCCGAGCAGGAACGCTTGCCCGGAGACTGCGCCGTGGGTGTCGGTCCACTCGGAGCGCCTCGCGGCAGCCTTACGGGCGGCCGGGTCTGGAAGGTCCGGCCAAGGCCGGTCGACGTCATAGAAGAAGACATTCCACCGACCGGGTTCAGCTTGGGCGCCCATCGCAACAAGCTATCCTCAGCCGGTGAACGCGGAGCAACACGACCTGGAGCAACACGCCAACCGGCTAGAGAACTGGGGCCGGTTCCTCCTCGACATGAACACCCACCTTGACCTCGGGGTGACCGCTTGACGACCGAGGCCGGGCCCCAGGTTGACACTGCCGTCCCTGGATCCCGGCGCACGCCACCAAAGACAAAGGCCAGGCAGCTCGCCAAGTATCTTCGCTCCGAGCGATCTGACTACGACTACATGAAACAGGTGTTCCGCCACCTCCGCTCCGAGCTCGGGGTGGAGATCCCGAAGGAACCCAAGAGGCTGCCGTACGTGCCGACCGAAGAGGAAATCCGGCGCTACTACGAAGCGGTCTGGCAGGCCCGGCGCCCGGGCGACGTCGTGATCATCAAGACCCTTCTCTACACCGGCGTCCGGGTGAGCGAGCTCATCCACATCCGGCTGGAGGACGTGGACTTCGACCGGTGCCAGATCCGCATCAACCGGGGCACGGGGGACAAGGACCGGATGGTCCCGTTTCCCCCTTCGTTCAAGGAGGCTTTCGCCCTGCATGCCGAGGGGATGCGCCAGAAGGGGGCGGCGTTTCTCTTCGAGTCCTCATGGAAGAAGCCCTACAGCGATCGGGGCGTCCGCGCGATCCTTGCCCGCTATGCCACCACAGCCGGGTTGGCCCGGCCGATCTCGCCGCACAAGCTGCGGCACTTCCCCTTCACCTGGTTGAAGAAGCAGGGCATCGACGATGCCCTCATCCAGCCGTACTCCGGGCACACCAAGCGTCAGTCCCTCGAAATCTACTCACGCTTGGCCATCAACGAGGCCCAGGAGCAGTACGACCGCGTGATAGGGAGGTTTCCAGTTTGAGTTGAACCACGTGGCGGGCACCGAGCGGAGCCCAACCCTCAACCCCGAGCGCCAGCTTTCAACGGAAAGGAGTCGATCGTGAGCACCGACCAACGTTTTCACCTCATAACCGCGGACCCGGCCA
>DASPZW010000216.1:0-3367 GCA_035636055.1 Actinomycetota bacterium | reverse complement strand
CTGAGCCTGCCGATCACTCTGCTCCTGCTGGTGCTCATCTTCGGCAGCGTCGTGGCGGCCGGGCTGCCTCTCGGCGTCGGGATCGTGTCGATCCTCGGGACCTTCCTCGTGCTGCGGGTCCTCGCGATGTTCACCCAGGTGTCGGTCTTCTCCCTCAACCTGACGACGGCGATGGGACTCGGTCTCGCCATCGACTACAGCCTGTTCATCGTGTCGAGGTACCGGGAGGAGATGCGCGGCGGCCTCGATCCCCGGGCGGCGGTCGTCCGCTCCGTCGAGACGGCCGGCCGCACCGTGCTGTTCAGCGCCCTGACCGTGGCGGTCTCGCTTGCCGCTCTCTGGGTGTTCCCGCTGTCGTTCCTCCGCTCCTTCGCCTACACCGGGATCGCCGTGGTGGCCCTCGCTGCCGCCGGGGCGCTGCTCGTGCTGCCGGCGATGCTCGCCGCCCTCGGCCCGCGGGTCGACTCGCTGGTGCTGTTCCGCCACAAGCCCAAGCCCGAGGGGACCGGGTTCTGGCACCGGCTGGCGACCCTGGTCATGCGCCGCCCGCTCGTCGTGGGGATGTCGGTCGTGGTGCTCCTGCTCGTCCTGGGGGCGCCGTTCCTGAAGGTGAGCTTCGGCCTGGCGGACGACCGGGTGCTGCCCGCCGGGACCTCCAGCCGCCAGGTCCAGGATCAGCTGCGCCAGCGTTTCGCCTCCAACGAGCTCAACGCCATGCCGGTCGTGGCCGGCAGCGTCCCCGACGCCGCGGGGCAGTCGCAGGCCATCGCCAGCTACGCCGCGGAGCTCTCCGCCCTGGCGGGGGTCGAGCGTGTGGACGCCGCGACCGGGTCGTACGCGGGTGGGAGCCAGGTTGCCCCCGCCAACCCCACATCCGCCCGCTTCGCCGCCACCGACGGGACCTGGTTCTCGGTGATCCCCACGGTCGAGCCGTTCTCCGCCGCGGGGGAGGCGCTCGTGCACCGGCTCCGGGCGGCGGCGAGCCCGTTCCCCGTGCAGGTGGGCGGGGGAGCGGCGCAGCTCGTCGACACCAAGTCGTCGCTGCTTTCGAGGGTCCCCCTCGCCGTCGGCCTCATCGCCGTGGTGACCCTCGTCGCCCTGTTCCTGATGTCGGGCGGCCTGCTCGTGCCCATCAAGGCACTCGTGCTCAACCTGCTCAGCCTCTCGGCGACCTTCGGCGCTATGGTGTGGGTGTTCCAGCAGGGCCACCTGTCTGGGCTCCTGCACTTCACGCCGACGGGGTTGATCGACACGACGACGCCGATCACGATGTTCTGCATCGCCTTCGGTCTGTCGATGGACTACGAGGTCTTCCTACTCTCCCGGATCAAGGAGGAGTACGACCGCAGTGGCGACAACACCGCATCGGTGGCGCTCGGGCTGGAGCGGACGGGCCGCATCGTCACGGCGGCCGCGGCCCTGCTCGCCGTCATCTTCATCGCCTTCGCAACCTCGCAGATCACCTTCATCAAGCTGCTGGGCGTCGGCCTGGCGCTGGCGGTCCTGATGGACGCGACGTTGATCCGGGGAACGCTGGTCCCCGCCTTCATGCGCCTCGCCGGGCGGGCGAACTGGTGGGCCCCGGCCCCCCTTCGCCGGCTGCACGAGCGGTTCGGCATCAGCGACGCCGAGTCGCCGCCCGTGGCCGCGCCGCTGACGGTGGAGCGGGTCGAGGCGTGACGGAGGCAGGGAAGCTGGCCAATGGAGCCCGGCGGCGACGCCGGGCTCCCCGGGGCCAGGGCGAGAAGCTGCGGGAGGAGATCCTGGCGGCCGCCGAGCGGCTCCTGCTCGAGACCGGGGACCAGGGGGCCGTCTCGATCCGGGCGGTTGCCGACGCCGTCGGGGTCACCCCGCCCTCCATCTACCTGCACTTCGCCGACAAGACGGCGCTCATGTTCGCCATCTGCGAGCGCCACTTCGCCCGGCTGGACCTGGACCTGGAGAAAGCCGCCGCCGGTTCGGAGGACCCGCTGGAGTCGCTGCGGCTGCGGGGCCGGGCCTACGTGCAGTTCGGGCTCGACCACCCCGAGGAGTACCGCATCCTGTTCATGACGACACCCGCCTCGACCCCCGAGGAATGGAAGGACGAGCGGATGATGCAGCGCCCGGCGTTCTGCCACCTGGTCGAGGCCGTGCAGACGGCGGTGGACGCCGGGGCGATCCGCGCGGAGAACCCGATGCTGGTGTCGTTCGGACTGTGGGCGGCGATGCACGGCCTGACGTCGCTGTTCGTCGCCAAGCCCGGCCTGTTCCTGGTGAACGGGGAGGCCTTGATCGACCACGTCCTGGACGTTCAGATCGCCGGGCTCGGCGTCACGTCAGGGCCACCAGCCGGGGCAGCACCTCACCGATCGGCGCCCGCAGCACCGCGGCGGCCTGCCCGTCGAACGGCGTTGCCTGGGCGTTGACGATGACGAGGCGGGCTCCCGACTCCACGGCGATCTGGGGGAGGTAGGCGACCGGGTAGACCCTCAGCGAGCTGCCGATAGCGAGGAAGACGTCGCAAGCCTCCGCCGCCGCCTGGGCCCGGCGGAGGTCTTCGGGCACGAGGGGTTGGCCGAAGGATACCGTCGCCGACTTGAGGATCCCGCCGCAGGTCCGGCACCGCGGATCGGCTTCGCCCGCCCTGACCCGGGCGAAGGTGAGCTCAGCCGGCCCCCGCTCCCCGCAGGACAGGCAGGCGACGTCGCGCATGGTGCCGTGGATCTCGACGAGGAGGTGCTGGCCGGTCCCCGCCGCCAGGTGCAGCCCGTCGATGTTCTGGGTGACCAGGCACTGCAGGTGACCCCTGCGCTCGAGCTCGGCGAGGGCGACGTGCCCTTCGTTGGGGGCCGCGGTCCAGGCGGGGTGGGCCATGCGTCGCTGCCACGACTCGACCCGGATGGCCGGGTCCGAGACGTAGGCGTCGATGTGGGACAAGCGCTCAGCCTTGGGGTCCTTCGTCCAGACGCCGTTGGGCCCGCGGAAGTCCGGGATCCCCGACTCGGTGGAGATGCCCGCCCCGGTGAGGGCCATGAGGCTGCGGGCCTCCCGCAGCCAGGAGGCGATCTCCTCGAGTTCGGTTTGGCGGGCCTCGGAGTGGCTGATGGGCGTCGTTTCACCTCCTGGCCTGTCCTGGCCTGGCGGCCGCGCCGGGGGCTGGGGCGTCTCCAGACTATCCAGGCCATCGCCTCACGTCAGCCTCGTGTGGGCTGGTGTGGGTTTCCCGCAGGCCCGCCGTGGGAGACTCTTGCGGGATGGAGTTCATCGACGAGGCCGTGTCGGCCTACATGCGCAGGCTGTGCGACCGCTTCGACGAGCCGGTGCTCGAGGAGATGGAGGCGCTGGGCGAGGAGCGTCACTTCCCGATCGTCGGCCGGGTCGTCGG
>DASPZW010000215.1:0-2797 GCA_035636055.1 Actinomycetota bacterium | reverse complement strand
CCCGAACGGCTCCGGGCCGGGCGGGGCCGTACGGATGCGGGCCGGGTGGTGGGGCGGGCGGATGCAAACGCATCGACGGCCCTCGCCAGATGCTCCTCGGTGTGGGCCGCGGTCACCGTGACCCGGAGCCGGGCGGTCCCGTGCGGTACCGACGGGGGCCGGATGGCGGGGACGAACACCCCAGCCTCCAGCAGGCGGGCCGACAGGGCCATCGCCTCGGAACCTTCCCCGACGAGGACGGGGACGATCGCGGCGGCGGGAGCCCGGACGGTGTAGCCGAGCGACCCGAGGGAGTCCGCTAGGTCCCGGGCCGCGGCAAGCACGCGCCGGGCCCGCTCGGGTTCCGCCGCGACGATCCGCAGCCCCTCCGCGGCGGCGGCTACCGCCGCCGGCCCGGGGGCGGTGTCGAAGACGTAGGTGCGGGCGCGGTTGCGGAGCCATTCGACGAGGTCCCCGGACCCGGCAACGAACCCCCCGGACGACCCCAGCGCCTTGGACAGGGTCGACATGACGATGCCGGCTCCCGGTCCCGCCGGGGCCAGCAGACCGGTGGCGTGGGCATCATCCACCATCAGCATTGCGCCGAGGCGGCCACACACCTCGGCGATCTCACCCAGCGGGGCACGGTCGCCCTCCATCGAGAAGACGGTGTCGGTCACCACGAGCCGCCGCCGGGCGCCCACGGCGGCCAGGCACCGCTGCAGGTCGGCGGGATCGGCGTGCCGGTAGACCACGACCCTGGCCCCGGAGAGCCGGCAGCCGTCGATGATGCTGGCGTGGTTGAGCTCGTCCGAGAAGACCGCATCCTCCTTCCCTACCAGCGCGGCGATCGTTCCCACGTTCGCCAGGTAGCCGGACGAGAACAGCACGGCGTCCTCACGTCCCTTGTGCCGGGCAAGGGCCCGCTCGAGGCTGCGGTGGAGGTCCGTTGTGCCCGAGACGAGGCGGGAGGCCCCGGCACCGGCCCCCCATCGCAGCGACGCCCCGGCGGCGGCCTCCCTGAGCCGCGGGTCCGCCGCGAGGCCCAGGTAGTCGTTGGAGCACAACTGGAGCACCCGCTTGCCCTCGATGACCACCTCGGGGCCCTGCGGGCTCGACAGGGAGGCGGGGTGCCGGCGCAGGCCCTGGCGCTCCAGGCGGTCCAGCTCCCCAGCGCACCACGAGAGCGGGTCAGGCACCCGACGTCGCCTCGTCGATCGCGCCGGCGGTGATCCCGGCCAGCGCCAGCAACTCCGGGATCGGGATGGCCAGGGGGGGCATCAGGACCACGACGTCGCCCAGCGGGCGGATGACCGCACCCGCTTCCCGGGCCGCTGCGGCGACCCTGGCCCCCATCGTCCGCGCCGGGGGGTAGGGGCGGCGGGTCGCCGCATCCGCGACGAGTTCGATGCCCACCATGAGGCCGCGGCGCCGGACATCTCCCACATGGGGGTGGTCCGCCAGCCCCGCCAGCGCCTCCCCGAGGATCTCGCCCCGCTCCCGCACGCCGGCCAGCGTGTCCCGCTTGGCCATCAGGTCAAGGTTGGCAAGGGCGGCGGCGCAGGCCAGGGCGTTGCCCGTGTAGGTATGGCCGTGGAAAAAGGTCCGTACGTTCCCGGGGACGTCCCCGGCCCCCGCGAGGAAGGCGTCGAACACCCGCTGGGTCGTCATCGTCACGGCCAGCGGCAGGTAGCCGCCGGTCAACCCCTTCCCGGCGACCAGGAGGTCGGGGGTGACGCCCTCCTGCTCACAGGCGAAGAAGGTGCCGGTCCTGCCGACCCCGGTGGCCACCTCGTCGACGATCAACAGCACGTCGTGGGCCTCCGTCAATTCCCGGACGCGCCGGAGGTAGCCGGGGGGGGCGGTGATCATGCCGCCGGCCGCCTGCACCAGCGGCTCCACCACCACCGCGCAGATCTCGGCGGCGTGGGCCTCCAGGGCTGCTTCCATTGGATCGAGGCACGCGATGTCGCAGGCGGGATAGGTCCGGCCGAGGGGGCAGCGGTAGCAGTAGGGGGAGGGGGCGGTGGCGGTCGGGAACAGCAGGGGCCGGTAGGCGGCGTGGAAGAGGTCGATCCCCCCCACCGACACCGCCCCCAGCGTGTCGCCGTGGTAGCCGTTCTCGAGCGACAGGAAGGTGGTCTTGCCCGTCGCCCCCTGGTGGTGCCAGTAGCCGTAGGCCATCTTCAGCGCCACCTCGACCGCGCTGGCGCCAGCCTCGGAGTAGAAGACCTTCTCCAGCCCCGGCGGGGCCAGGGCCACCAGCGCCGCGGCCAGCTCGATCGACGGCACGCCCGCCAGCCCGAGCAGCGTCGAGTGCGCCACGCGCCCGAGCTGCTCGATGATGGCCTCGTCGATCTCGGGCACCGCGTGGCCGTGGACGTTGACCCACAGCGACGACACCCCGTCGAGGTAGCGGCGCCCGTCGGCGTCGATGAGCCAGCAGCCCTCGGCCCGCTCGATGACGAGCGGCTCGCCGGCGAGCCAGCCCTGCATCTGGGTGAAGGGATGCCAGACGTGGGCCTTGTCGAGCGCGACGAGGCGCTCGCGGTCGTAGCGGCCGGCAGGGGGTGTCATTGCAGGGAATCTATCGTGGCGCGTGCTGGGGTGCGTCCGGCCCAGTGGACACTGCGAGCGAGGACTCCTAGAGTGGGCGCTCATGCGATATCGCGTCGACGAGCTGGCAGCGCAGTGCGGGGTCAGCGTGGACACCGTCCGCTTCTACCAGGCCAAGGGGCTGCTCCAACCGGGGCAGCGCGAGGGCCGGGTCTCCTGGTATTCCGAGGAGCACCGCCAGCGACTGGCCCGCATCCGGGAC
>DASPZW010000214.1:0-2496 GCA_035636055.1 Actinomycetota bacterium | reverse complement strand
CGTCACCGTCGAGCACCTGCCCGACGGCCGCAAGCCCCCCAAGGCCATGTGGCTGTGGCACGCCGGTCCCGGCCCGCTGTCCCCGGACGAGCTGTGGCGCGCCTACCTGGCCCGTTTTGATGAAGAACACGCCTTTAAGTTCGCCAAGGGACACCTGGGGTTAACCGCCGCCCGGGTCCGCACCCCCGGGCAGGCCGACCGGTGGGTCCGCCTGGTCATGGCCGCGTCCGCCCAGCTGCTGCTCGCCCGCCCGCTCGCCGCCGACCTGCGCCGCCCCTGGGAACGGCGGCCCGACCCCGCCCGGCCGCTGCCACCCGGCCGGGTCCGCCGCGGGTTTCCAAACATCCGCAGGCTCATCGGAACCCCGGCCCGTGTCGCTAAACCCACCCGGCCCGGTCCCGGCAGGCCCAAAGGCTCCGCCACCGGCCCGGCACCCCGCTACCCAGTACCGAAGAAAACAGGCAACAACGACGAAACCGGACACGCCAGCCGACGGGTAAGAGGTTAAAACTTAAGCTAAGTCGTATGGGTTCCGGCCGGGCCGTAGCTGCCAGGACGCGATCGGCGCGATCTACACGACGTGTAAAGGGCCTATGGCCAAACGCCTGTGGGCGCTGGACGCGGACTTGGCTGCGGCGTTCGATAAAATCAACCACGACCGGCTTCTCGAGGCCATCGGCGAATTCCCTGCAAGGGGCATGATCCGAGACTGGCTGAAGGCGGGCGTGTTCGAAGCGGGGAAGGGATTCGCGCCGGCTGAGGAGGGAACTCCGCAAGGCGGCGTGATCAGTCCCTTGCTCCTGAACGTCGCATTGCACGGGCTGGAGGAGGCCGCCGGAGTCCGGTATTACGCCACTGGCGTTAACGCCGGAAGAACCATACCGGGTTCCCCGATCCTGGTCAGGTATGCTGACGACATGGTCGTGCTCTGCCACAACCAGGGGCAGGCCGAGCGGGTTAAGGCGCGGCTGGCGGAATGGCTGGCGCCCAGAGGACTTGTCTTCAACGACGACAAGACAAAAATCGTCTCCCTCAGTCCGGACTTACTGAGATGGTAGGCACGCAGACCGGCTAAAAAGTGGTGCTGACCTGGGAGAACAGCCGCGACGGGCCGAGTGGGCCGTGTTACTACGCGAGCCTGTGACCTGCGGCTACTCGACCGGCGTCGGCAGCTCGTAGTCGAGGATCTGGGCCGGCTCGCGTAGGTTGAGGGCGGTGAGGATCTCCCGTTGCCCCCTGGTCGTCGCCGGGCGCTTAGCGATGCGACCTTCTTTGGTCCCGAGGGTGACCAGGTGCATGCGGTCGAGCTCGTTTCGGACGTTGCGCCAGGTGTCGCCGCATCCGTTCTCGATCACCCGAATGAGCAGCAGCGCGAGCCAGCAGAGCTGGATGTGGGATCGGATGCGGTCCTCCCGATGGTGGAAGACCGGCCGGAGCCGGAGCGCCCCCTTCAAGTCCCTCCAGCCCCGTTCGACCTGGTAGAGCTGCTTGTAGCCGTTAGCGAGATCGGTGGGCGTGAGCGTGTCGTCGGAGGTTCGGATGAGCCACTTGCCGTCGAAGTGGGCGTCCTTGCCGGTCGCTGCCTTGTCGATGCGCAGCTTGTGGTCCTTGGTCCGCCGGAGGAAGCGGGCGAGGCCGGGAGTGGCCCGGAGCTCGCCGGCGAGCTCGTCCCGGCGTTGCCCCGGCCACTCGTCGCTCCCGGCGATGCGCTTCTCCAGGTAGGCGACGAGGTTGCCCCGCACGATCTCGTCGCGGGCCTTCGCCTCGGGGCTGACGCAGACGACGAAGCGCTGGCTCCTCGCGCCCTCGCCGACGTGGACCTCCTTCACCTGGAGGTTGCCCTCGACGAGGTGGTAGCGGCCGGGGCGGGAGAGGGCCTTCTTCGCATCCGCGCTCGCAGATCGCAGCTTCTCGCAGACGATGTAGTGGTCACCGCCTCGGCTCAGGCAGGCGCGGTTCGTCTGGGAGTTGAAGCCGGAGTCGGTGACCCACACGACGCGGTTCAGCATCCAGCTGCCCAGGTCGTCCTTGACCTTGCGGATCACCAGCTGGTCCGATGTCGTTCCCGGGAAGGTCCAGCAGCGAACCGGCACACCCTCTGCGGTCACGGCCATCGCGATCACGACCTGGGGAAGATCTTGGCGGTGATCCTTTGAATGCCTGGAGAACTGGCGCCACGCCGCCTCGTCGGGGACAGCCGGCTCCTCTGCCTCTGTCGCCTCGGCCTTGGCCTGCTCGTCCCTCTTCGCGCTCGCGAGCTCGATCTCCTCGTCGGCGACGCCGGCCTCCCAGTACGCCGGGGAGGTGTCGACGAAGATGACGTCGCAGGACAAGTTGAGCAGGTTCGCCGTGCGATCGAAGATGCCCGAAGCGATCTCTTCGAGCGCATCGAGGAGGAAGTCCATCGCCGCGTAGGCCGCCTGGTCGTCGAAGGCCGGACAGGAGGAGATCGCGACGCGCTCTTGCACCCAGGACACGCAGGCGAGCTTGGAGGCC
>DASPZW010000213.1:0-4320 GCA_035636055.1 Actinomycetota bacterium | reverse complement strand
ACCGAGCGACCCGGCGACTGAGGAGGACCAGGAATCAGGAAGGTCAGGGCCCCGCCACGGCGGCGAGGTGGTTGCGGTAGTACGTCCCCCAGTTCGTCGTCGGGGTACCGGTCCAGTCCTTGATCAGCACGTTCTTGGGGTCCTGCCACGGATTCCAGGTCCAGCCGAGATAGCTCACGCCATGACTGTCGGCCCAGGGGAGGAACGTGTCGACATAGCTCATGGGGTCCTGAACGTTGTCGCCGGTCTCTCCGACCAGAACGGGGACTTTCGCCGCTATGGGCTGGATCACCGACGTCCAGCAGGACTGGGGGGAACAACCCTGCTGGGGATAGCTGTGCCACCCGGCGACGAGCTGTCCGCGCGGGTCGCTGGGCTGGTGCGCGAGCCACCCCGACAGGTCGTTGCCCCAATCCACACCGTTCACAAGAACGGGCTGGGTGGCCCCCGTGTCGCGAACTGCATCGATCATCGCCTGCATGCCCGCCGTTCGCCACGAGTAGCTCGTCGTGTAGCCCGTCGTGGAGCCGTCCGGCGCGGTCTGGCCGGCCGAGATGAACTGGTTCATGGCACAGCCCTTCAGCCAGCAGGTCCACTGGTCGGATCCATCCGAGATGTAGTAGAAGAAGGGTTCGTTAAAGAGGTCGAAGATCACGGAATGGTCGGACTTGAAGGTTCCTGCGATCGACTGCCAGAAGGCTATCGAGTGGTCTGCGTCGGGCATCGGCTGCTGCGAGTACCCGGCATACGGCCCCGGCGAGGTCCAGTGGAGGTCGAGGACGGCATAGAGTCCGGCCTGATGGATGAGCGACACTTCGGTCTGGATGGCGGCCCGGTAGGCGGCCCCGCCGTAGGCCGGATTGACGCCGCTGATGCCCAGCCAGCAGTCCTCATTCAGGGGCACCCGCACGACGTTGGCATGCCAGGAGACGATGGCGGCGTAGGTTGAGGCCCGATCGAAAGGCTGGCCTCCGTAGATGCTCCATCCGCGGCTCGTGGGCGTCCCCCCCTGGATACAGGCGAACTCGGTTCCGGAAAGGTTGACCCCCCGCAAGACGACGGTCTTGCCTGCTCCGTCCATGAGGTGGTTGCCGCTGACGCGCATGGAAAGGGTGCTTGGCGACGGGCTGTAACTCGGTGACGGCGGCGGGGGGGACGGAACCGGCGTACCGGGGGATGCGGTTACTCCGGGATTGCTGCCGCCGCCGGCCGCTGGCGTGGAGGGATGCCCGCTGGGAGCCCTGGGACTGGACGTGGACTGGCCCGGGACCGGGGCTTGCGCTGCCGGGGCCTGAGGAGACGGGCGGGGCCCGCCCGGCTGTGCCGCCACCCAAACAGTGCCGAGTACGATGACCAGGACGCCGACCAGAGCGGCCAGAGACCCCCGGCGGTGAGCTACCACGGCGTTGAGCAGGCTGCGGAGCGAACTAGCCGACAAGGTCATCAACTCCGGAGGGAGGCCCAACGGCGGTCCCGCACGTCGCGCCCGTCACCCTCCGGAACAGCTCTTCGAGCCGTGCGCCCGAGCGGGTCCAGGAATACTCACGCACCGCCAAGGCGCGGCCAGCTGCGCCCAGCCGACGTGCCAGCTGCGGATCGGAGAGAACACGGACCACCTCGCCCGCGAAGGAATCGGGATCATCGGCGACCAGGAGATGCTCGCCGCTGTTGACCGCAAGGCCCTCGCAGCCGACTGTGGTCGAGATGACGGCCTTTCCCATCCCCAGCGCCTCGACGATCTTCAGCCGGGTGCCCCCACCCATGCGCAGCGGGGCCACGACGACGGCCGCCTGCGCCATGGGAACCCGCACGTCCAGGACCCAGCCGGTCACGTCCACATGGGGATCACGGAGCCGCTCCAGCTCGGCCTGCTCGATGTGGCCGACGATGCGCAGCAGTGCATCGGGATGGGTGTGGCGCACCCGAGGCATGATCTCGTCGACGAGGAGTTGAGCCGCATCGAGGTTGGGCCGGTAGGAGAGCATGCCGGTGAAGACCACCGTCATCGGCTCGGGCTCTTGTTGGGTGGGCGCAAAGAAATCCACGTCCACTCCATTGGGCACGACCGCGGTTGGCGTGTGAGGAGCATGGGACCGGACAATGGGTTCCTCACGGTCCGATGTGAGAGCAACCCCTGCGCAGGTGTTCCAGCAGCGGTGCTCCAGCCGCTTGAACTTGTGATACTCGAGGCCGTTGAACACCCGGCGGCAACGAGAGCGTTCCCCCTCGCGCATGCGCCGCAGGAGTTCATACTCAATGTTGTGCTCGTCGTAGATGACCGCGGGGCCGGCCGGAACGGTGAGCGCCCCCAGCCGGGTCGACTCCATCAGCACGATGTCGAAGCCCTCCGCCGCAACAAGAGCGTCGAGGCGGGACTGCATCTGCCTGGTCCGCTGCTCGAGCCCCGCGTAGGGCAGGGGCGAGAACGCGAGGAGAAGCTGGGACACCCTCCTGCCGAGGCCCTGAGACGGAGGCCGCATGACGACTTCGATGCGCCCACAGATCGCGGCAACGGTGGGGATCGTCTCGGCCTCGTCGGGACGGACGAAGGTGAGCACTGTCACCCGGTGGGCGCCCGACAGGTGCCGGATCAGCTGCCAGACCCGGGTGCCGAACCCCGAGAAGGGATACGGAAGGCTGGGCGAGACGATGAGGATGTTCAGGCCTTCGTTGCTCATCGGTCCCCTCTCTCAACGCTGACCTCACTGCCGGATGGTGCCGCCACCCGGAGATGGTGCGCAAGGCTGTCCACGAACAGATCCAGGCGGTAGCGTTCGACCACCGCCGCCCGAGCGGCGTCACCCAGGGCCCGGCGCTGCTCAGGGTGTTCAAGCAGGCGCTGCACCGCATCCCGCAGCGCCACGGCGTCGCCCGGAGGCACCACCAGGCCGGTCTCGCCGTCGTTGACGATGTCGCGCAACCCGTCGGTTGCCGTCACCACCAGCGCCTTGCCCATCGCCATCGCCTCCAATGCAGCGGTGATGCCGAACGAGGCTGCCGAGGCCAGGAGGGGCACGACCACGACGGCCGCCCTGCCATACATCTCGCGCAGCTCCGGAAGGGCGAGCGAGCGCCGCGTGAAGTTGTCCGGCCACACGTCGGGCTGCGTCCGATGGGCGTTCGGAGAGTGCGCGCTGTCATCGGTGAGGAATACCTGCCCCAGGTTGGCGCAGGCCTGGGCCAGGCACCGGAAATCGCGGTGCTCGCGGCCGACGGACAGGACGAGCCCATCCTCCTGCTCGTTGACCCCCTCGCCGAGCCTCGCCCCGGCGCTGGGCCGCCAGAAGTCGGTGTCGATGCCGTAAGGCACCACGGCCACCCATTCCCGCGGCATCAGAAATTCGTCACCCACGAGCTCCGCCTGGTGCGGCGAGTGGACGATCACGAGGTCGATCCGGCGGGCCGCCCCGAGCAGCCGGAAGGCAGCAACACACGAGCGACCCGCCAAATGGTGCCCGATCATCACGTGGCGGGTCTTGCCGAAACCCGGCAGTCGCATCGCCAACGCGAGCGGGATGCCCACGTGCTCGCCGTCGCTCAGCACTGCCGATGCCTGACGTACGTCACGCAGCGCAACCTTCACGTGGCGCAGCGACTGCTGTGCCGACCGCCGGCCACGACTGTTAGGAAGCGCCGTCCAATCGAGTAGCTGCACGCCGAAGCGCTCCTCGAGGCGCAAGAACTCTGGGCATGGCCGGACACCGGCCTTGACATCGGCCCGGACGCCCTTGCTCGCCTCGGCGGAGACGAGCATCATCGGGCCCGTTCGCACCCGGGCTTCCCTACCGCTGGCACCCCGATGGCCGCGGACAAGCCCCAGCAGGTCGTCGATGAGGCACCCGATGTTCCGGTCAGCGTCATGGTCCCGTTGCGCCGTGCGATATCCCTCGTCGCCGAACCGGGACCGCAGCGTCGCATCCTGAACCAAGGCCCCGAGCGACTCCGTCAACCGCTCCGGCGAGGCCGGCGGGACCAGGAACCCGGTCCGGCCATCAACGACGAGTTCCGAGACGGCGCCCACGGCGCATGCCACGACCGGCAGGCCCATGGCCATCGCCTCGCAGATGACATGGCCGTAGCACTCCGCTCGCGACGGGAGGGCAAAGATGTCGGCTCTGCGGTAGAGCTCCGCAAGACGCTGCGAGCTGTGGTCCAGCCCCACATGGAACCTGACGGTGACACCCGGCGGCGCCGGCTCCTCGGGCACGGCGGCGGTCACGATATCCAGCTCCACATCGGGACCGAGGCGCCCGGCCGCAACCAGAAGGTCGCGGCCCCCCTTACGGACCAGGTCGCCGCCGACGAAGAGGATCCGGATGG
>DASPZW010000212.1:0-4751 GCA_035636055.1 Actinomycetota bacterium | reverse complement strand
ATGGGCATCTCGGTCCGAAACTTGATCTGGCGCTCGTGGAGCCAGCTGACGTACCAGATGAACGAGGCGGCAAAGACGGCGCCGAGGACGATCAGGATCAGGGTGTTCCAGCCGCTGGGGTGGTCCACCAGGCTCGGAGCGAAGAACGCACCGACCGGAGGGAGCACGAGACCGAGACCGAAGAAGGCAAGCTGGGCGTAGCGGGCAGGCTTGGAGCAACGGACCAGGTAAGCGAAGTGGTCCGCAATGTAGTCCGGAAGACCCCCGTGATTTGACATGTCTACATTGTAGGTCGTCTCGTTTGTAATGAAACTAAAGTCGAAGGCACAAATTTGCCGGAAAAACCATCCCCCGTCCGGCGGATGCGGTCGATTAGCAGAGTTTGTTCTATTTCGAGGGGCTTTGAGGCGGAAAAAGCCGCGCAGAACTACTCCGTGGCGGACGGCGCGGGTTCGGGCCTGCGGGGCAGGTAGGACTCGATTTCCCACATGACTTCGTCCTTCTTGTGGTAGCCCTCGATGCGGACCACGGGCTCGCTCTTCACGAACAGCACGCAGGTAGGGAGCAGCTCGACGGCGCAGGCGTCGTGGGAGAGCTCGGGGCAGTCGTCTGCGTTGAGGGCCACGACCTTGAGCCGGCCCTCCTGGTCGTTGGCGATGGCTTCGAGCTCGGGTTCCATGAGCGCGCAGGGGCCGCACCAGTCCGCCCAGTTGTCGACCAGGACGGGGATCTCGGAGCGGAGCACCTCCTGGTCCCAGTTCAGGTCGTCCACGATGACGATCTCAGCCATGCCGGTTCACCCTCCTGTCCCTCAAGCTCGACCAGGCCAGGATACCCGCTCGGGACGGCTAGTCAGCGTCCCTCGCCGCCGTCCTCGTCGGCCGGTTGCGAACCCTCGACCTCGGCGATGATCTCGAGGGCCCGAGGGGCGTTTGCACGGTCCACGAGGACGTCGACGACCGGCTGGCCGATGGCCCTGGTGTAGGGACCGGGGGTCCAATGGTCCCCCGAGATCCACACCTCGATGTGGTTCTCCTGCAAGGCGGTGCGGATGAACTCCGCCATCGGGTCGCCAAGCTCGGGCTCGCCGTGCAGCCGGCGAACGACCACGAGGTCCCGGTCTGCCGGCGGCCGGTGATCGTGCCGCCGGCGGGGCGCCAACTCCTCGACGAGGTCGACCTCGTCATCGGGGCACCAGGTGATGCCGTCAACGTACTCAGCCGCGCAGACCGGGCAAAACACACCACGAGTTTACCCGGGAGTTACCAAGCGGTCTACAGGGCCGACCATCGCCGGACCTCGGTGTGCCAGTCCGGGACCGGGCCCGGCAATGGGTCGGGCCCGGGCGTCCGGAGCCCGTCGAGGGCGACCGTCAGGAGGCGCTCGTAGGCGATCGCGTCCCCGGAGGGACGGCGGCTGAACAGCTCGATGAGGTGGTGGACGTCGACGCTGCCCGCGTCCCGCCGGAAGGCGCCGGCCCGCTTGGCTCGCCGCACGAGCCGCTCGACCAGGTCGTGGGCGTGCCCGGCGGTGGCCCTCATGTCGTCGGTGACCGGGATCGTGCCGGCAACCGCCGAAAGCACGCCGGCCCGGAACGCCACACACGCCCTGACGAAGCCTGCGAGAGCCTCCCAGGGGTCCCCGCGCCGCGCCAGCGCCTCTTGCGCCGCACTCACCTGCTGGTCCATCGAGGCCCGGCAGAGGTGCTGGAGCAGCGCCTCCTTGGTGGGGTAGCGGCGGTAGAGGCTGCCCATCCCGACCCCGGCCAGGGCGGCGACCTGGGCCACGGAAGCCCCCGGGCCGTGGGCGGTGAACACCTCCCTGGCGGCGTCGAGGACCGCCCGGTCGTTGCGCCTGGCTTCCGCCTGCCTGCCGCGCTTGCCACTCCGTGGGTCCGCCTGCGCCATTTGACGGAGCATAACACTCCGGTATGCTTACCGGAGAAGAATGCTCCGTTATGACCCGACGCTCCTCGACGCTCCTCGATGATCAAAGGAGGCGACCATGTGGCTGGTCCGGCTCGATGCCTTCGGTGGCCCCGAACAGCTCCACGCCGTCCAGGTGCCCGACCCCGTACCCGGTGACGGGCAGGTCCTCGTGCGGACCGCCGCCGCCGGCATCACGTTCGTCGAGACGCAGGTCCGGGCAGGGCGGCCCCCGTGGCCCGGCCCGCTGCCGGCGCTGCCGCTCGTCCTGGGCAACGGCGTCGAGGGTGAGGTCGTTGCGGCCGGCGCTGGTGTGGACCCGGTGCTGCTCGGGTGCCGCGTCGTGACGGCCACCGGGGGGTCTGGCGGCTATGCCGACCACGTCGTCGTGGACGCCGCGGCCCCCATCGCCGTCCCCGACGGCCTGGGGCTGGGGGAAGCCGTGGCGCTGCTGGCCGACGGCCGCACCGCCCTGGGCATCGTCAGGGCGGCCGCGCTCGGCCCGGGGGAGCGCGTGCTGATCACCGCTGCGGCAGGGGGCGTGGGCAGCCTGCTGGTGCAGCTGTCCAAGGCGGCCGGCGCCCGGGTCGTTGCCGCGGCGGGCGGGGAGCACAAGCTGGCCCTGGCCGGGAAGCTGGGCGCGGACGAGACCGTCGACTACACCCGGCCAGGGTGGGCAGATGCGCTGGACCCCGTGGACGTGGGCTTCGACGCTGTCGGGGGCACCGTGGCCACCGACCTGCTCGGAGCGATGGCCCCCGGCGGCCGGGTCCTGGTCTACGGCGGAGCCGGGGGCCCCATGACCAGCAGCGACGCGGTCGTCGCCCGGGGGCTCACCCTCATCCCCGGGCATCTCGTGGTCCGCTCACCCGAGGACAACCGCGCGCTCGTGGAGCGGGCCCTGGCCAAGGCCGCCGCCGGGAGCCTCCGTCCGGTGATCGGGCAACGGTTCCCCCTCACCGACGCGGCAGGCGCCCACCGGGCCATCGAGGCCCGCAGGACCGTCGGCAAGACCATCCTCATCCCCGGTGGGGCCGGCGGGCCAGGGGGGCCCAGGGGGGAGTAGCCGCCCGGCGGAGCGCAGCGGAGCCGGACCAGCTGCGAATCCCCACCGGGTCGTCGAACACTCCGAAGGAGTGGGCGACGACTGGAGAAGGAATATGTAGGGCGGCGGTGTTGTTTTGAGTATCAGTTACGCTGCCGGATGACGGCCTGACGCTGCGGAGGTGGATGCCATGATCGATGTGCTGAACGGGGTTGAGGAGTGGTTGGAGGAGGGCAAGAAGGTGGCGTTGGTGACGCTCATCGCCACCGAGCGGTCCGCCCCGCGTGACCCGGGTGCCGCGTTCGCCGTCAACGAGGACGGCAGGGTCCTCGGCTCGATCTCGGGTGGTTGCGTCGAGCCCGCCGCCATCAGTGAGGCGATGAACGTCATCGAGACCGGCGTACCCCAGCGCATGACCTACGGCATCACCGACGAGGACGCCTGCGCGGTCGGCCTCACCTGTGGCGGCACCGTCCACCTGATGATCGAACGCGTGGACTGGTAATGGGAGACCTCTTCAAGGCAATCGCCCACTCAATCCGCGAGAAGGAACCGGTCGCCGTCGTCACGGAGGTCCAGGGCCTAAACCCTGGGGCCAAGATGCTGGTCGGCGACGACACCGCCCTCGGCTCCCTCGGCGACGAGAAGCTCGACGCCGCCGTCATCGAGAACGCCCGGGGCATGATCGACATGGCCCAGACCGGGACCCGCACCTACGGCCCCCAGGGCCAGGGCAACTCCGAGGAGGTGGAGGTCTTCATCCAGGCCTTCTCGCAGCCCCCGGACCTGTTCGTGCTCGGAGCGGTCAACCTCGCCAACGCCGTGGTGCGCCTGGGCAAGTTCCTCGGCTACCGAGTGACGGTGGTCGACGCCCGTAAGATCTTCGCCAACGCCGAGCGCTTCCCCGAGGCCGACGAGATTGTGGTGCAGTGGCCGAACGAGTTCCTCGAGACCGCCCCGATCAGCCGCCGCACGGCCATCGTCATCCTGACCCACGACCCAAAGTTCGACATCCCGATCCTCGAGTTCGCCTTGAAGTCGCCGGTGGGCTACCTGGGGGCCATGGGGAGCCGGCGCACCCATGAGAAGCGCAAGGCGAACCTGCGGGAGATCGGTGTCTCCGAGGAGGACATGGAGCGCATCCACGCGCCCCTCGGCCTGGATCTGGGGGCTCGGACACCCGAGGAGACCGCCGTGTCGATCATGGCCCAGATCATCGCCCTGCGAACCGGCCGTTCCGGTGGCCACCTGCACGAGGCCTCAGGTCGCATCCACGCCTGAACCGGGTAGGGTTCGGGTGTGCCTTCGTGCCTGTTCTGCCAGATCGTCGCCGGTGACATCGACGCGGACGTCGTCCGTGTCGGTGAGCGGACGCTGGCGTTCCGCGACATCCGCCCCCAGGCCCCCGTCCACGTCCTGATCATCCCGAAGGAGCACCTCGACAGCGTCGCCGACCTGACGTACGACCACGCCGACATGCTGGTGGAGGTCGCCCAGATGGCCAAGTGGCTGGCCGTGGCAGACGGCGTCGCCGACACCGGGTACCGCGTGGTGACCAACGTCGGGGCGGACGGAGGCCAGACCGTCGGCCACCTGCACTTCCATGTGCTGGGGGGCCGCCAGATGACCTGGCCACCGGGCTAGTGCCAATACCGTTTACTTAACCGGGATCGCCCGGGACGTCCGATTGCTCAGGATGAGGGCGGCCCCCCAGCCGACCCCGATCGAGGGTAGGACTGGCAGGAAACAGCCAGCAATTAGCCTGTTGCAAATCACTCGGG
>DASPZW010000211.1:0-10181 GCA_035636055.1 Actinomycetota bacterium | reverse complement strand
CAAAGGGGTGGATGACGCCGAGGTCGATCCCGGCGATCGTGGTGGGGTCCAGGTCCTCGCTTCCCACCGCCACCTCGGCCGTCACGTCGAGGTAGAGCCGTCCTGCCTCGGCGACGAGGGTGACCGAGCGGATCGACTCGGAGGGGTAGGGGACCTCCCTCCCGAGGCGCACCCACAGCCCGGGAGCACCCTTGGCCACGCCCAGGCGGACCTGGACCCATCGAGGGCGAAGCATCCGAGTCGGAACCGCACCGGGACCAGGCCCCGCTTGCGCCGGGGAAAGCCGGCACGCACCCCCTGCTGGTGGCGCTTGGCTGCCTCGAAGAAGCCGATGGAGTAGTTCTTAAGGACCGCCTCGGTGCAGTGCCTGGAGAGTTCCCCGAACGTCCTGCCCGTCAGTGCCCTGCACAGAGCCCGGAAGTTGGCCACCTGCGGGCAGTGCCATTCACGGAGCTGGCGGTTGCAGTCGATCACCCAGGCCCACACGTCCCCTGCGGAGCGCAGGAGGCCGTAGCAGCGCCGGCGCTGCGCCGCAGTGGTGCGCACTGCGATCCTGGCAGTGCGGTGGACCCTTCGAACGGAACACATGTTCGTAAGGATAGCGAGGGGTGCCGACAGAAAAGGCCGTGTTTTCGAGACCTGGCGAAGAAGTTCCCTATCGTTGCGGCGCTGTGGTAGCCGAGGCGTCCGGCCAAAAACGCCATCAGGCTGATCCGGATCAATCCTATGGATGTAAATGAATGCGAGGCAGCGCTAGGCTGCGGTCGATGAAGAAGCTGATCAACGATCCGGGTGACGTGGTCGACGAGGCCCTTGAGGGCCTTGCCGCGGCCCACCCCGACACGCTGCGGGTCAACCTCAAGCCGCGCTACGTCGTCCGGGCCGACGGCCCGATCGTCGGCAAGGTTGCCCTGGTGTCCGGGGGCGGCAGCGGGCACGAACCGCTCCACACCGGGTACGTCGGCAGGGGCATGCTCGACGCCGCCTGCCCCGGGCCGGTCTTCACCTCGCCGACGCCGGATCAGATGGCCGAGGCGACCAAGGCGGCCGACGGCGGGGCCGGGGTCCTCTACATCGTCAAGAACTACACCGGCGACGTGTTGAACTTCGAGATCGCCACCGAACTCGCGGCCGAGGAGGGCATCGAGGTCGCCAGCGTGCTGATCAACGACGACGTGGCGGTCACCGACAGCCTCTACACCGCCGGACGGCGGGGTGTGGGGGCGACGGTCCTCGCGGAGAAGATCGCCGGCGCTGCGGCCGAGGAGGGCCGCTCCCTCGCCGAGGTCGCAGCGGTGGCCCGGTCGGTCAACGAGCGGTCGCGGAGCATGGGCATCGCACTGACCTCCTGCACGGTGCCCCTGGTGGGCCGCCCGACGTTCGAGCTCGGTGCGGACGAGATCGAGGTGGGCATCGGAATCCACGGCGAGCCCGGACGCAGGCGGGAGCCCCTGCGCGCGGCGGACGAGATCGTCGAGCTACTGGCCGGGCCCATCCTCGAGGACCTGCCGTTCGAGCCCGGGAACGAGGTCCTCGCCTTCGTGAACGGCATGGGGGCCACGCCGCTGCTCGAGCTCTTCATCGTGTACCGCCGGCTTGCCGAGCTGCTCGAGGATAGGGGCCTGCGGGTGGTGCGGCGGCTGGTCGGGTCGTACATCACGTCGCTCGACATGGCCGGCTGCTCGGTGACGCTGCTCAAGGTGGACCAGGACCTGCTCCGTCTCTGGGACGCCCCGGTGGCGACGCCGGCGCTGACCTGGGGCTGACCCACGGCACCGATCTCCAGCGGTGACGCCGCGGCCTGGATCACCGAGTGTGCCCGGGTGGTGGCGGCGAACCGCAACTACCTGACCGCGCTGGACGCCGCCATCGGCGACGCCGACCACGGCTCCAACCTCGACCGCGGCTTCACGGCCGTCCGGGAGAAGTTGGCGGCGTCACTGCCGGACGACACCGGCGCCGTCTTCCGCCTGACCGGCATGACGCTGCTGTCAACGGTCGGTGGGGCCTCGGGCCCGCTCTACGGCACGTTCTTCGTCCGTATGGGCAAGGCCTGCGAGGGCAAGGCGGAGCTGGGCCTCGGCGACTGGTCGGCGGCGCTGGATGCGGGCGTGGAGGGCATCGCCTTCCGGGGACATGCCGAGCCCGGGGACAAGACGATGCTCGACGCCCTCCTCCCGGCCCGGGAGGCCCTCCGGGAGGCTGCGGCGAGGGGGGCGGGGCTGGCCGAGGCGCTCGCTGCCTCGGCTGCCGCGGCGGAGGAAGGCATGAGGGCCACGACCCCGTTGGTGGCGAGGCGGGGCCGGGCCAGCTACCTCGGGGAGCGCAGCGCCGGGCACCAGGACCCTGGGGCGACCTCCGCCTACCTGCTGCTCAAGGCCGCCGCCGAGACGATCTCGAAGTCCGCAAGCGGCTGCGCGCCCATGCCCCCCGCCAGGTAGAGGGCCGTGCCGATGGTGGCGGTGGCGGGGCCGGCGACCGGGCCCGGCAGCCTGCCGGACGGGGTGAAGGCGCCGGTGCGGACGTCGAAGCGCTGGATGGCCGAACTCGGCCCGGTCGGGGTCCAGCCCCCGATGACGTAGACCTGGTCGCCGAGGACCGCGGCCCGGCCGTGGGCGAGGGGGATGGGCAGCGTCCCCACGGCCTTCGACAACCCCGTGGTGATGTTGTAGCTCTGGGCCGCGCTGGCGAACAAGCCGGCGTAGTCGGCCCCCGACAGGACGCCGCCGAACAGGTAGACCGTGGTGCCCACGACGGTGGCGGCAGGGGACCGTACCGGCGTGGCGAGGGACCCGACGTTGTGGAAGGAGGCACCGTCGGCAGTGGCCAGGATGTCGGGGGCCAGCGCCTGGCCGTCCCAGCCGGCCGTCACGATCATCTCGTTGCCGACGGCCAGCGCGACGAGGTCGGTACGGGGGTGCGGGAGGTGCCCGGCGACGGTGGTCGCCCCGGTTGCCGGGTCGAAAAGCTGCACCAGGTCCAGCGGGGCACTGCCGGCTCCGCCAGCTCCGCCGAAGACGAGGATCCCGCTGCCGTAGGCGACCGCGGCCGCTCGCGAGGTCGGGGTCGAGAGGTGCCCGGCCAGCGTCACCTTGCCGAGCTGGGCGCCCGATACCGGGACCTTGAAGACGTCGGCAGACGGGGCACCGGCGGCATCGAGGCCCCCCATGACGTACAGGTCGCTGCCGATCGCCGCCCCGGTGGTCCGGGAGCGGGGGGCTGCGAGGCCGGCGGGAACGATCGCGCTGCGGAGGCCCGCGGCGGTCGCCGTGGACGTGGTCGGCAGCGACCCCGGGGCGATCGACGGGCTGAGGCTCGGCCCGGCGGTGTGGCTGCCGCTCTTCGTGGAGCAGGCAGTGCCCCAGACGGCGGCGAGGAGGAGGACGACGGTGAGCAGCCGGAGGCTCCGGTTGGTGCGATGCATGGGTCCGCAGCGTATACCGTTACTTTCAATGGTCGGCATCGTCGTCGTGTCCCACAGCGCGCGCCTCGCGGAGGGTGTCCTGGAGCTTGCCCGGCAGATGGCCGGCCCCCATGTCGCGATCGAGGCCGCCGGTGGTCTCGAGGTCCCGGGCACCCTCGGGACCAGCGCGCCCCTCATCGCCGCGGCCATCGAGCGGGCCTGGTCGCCGGAGGGCGTCCTGGTGCTCATGGACCTCGGCAGCGCCGTCCTCTCCGCGGAGTGTGCCCTGGACCTCCTCGGTGCAGCGCAGCGGGAACGGGTCCTGCTGTCCGAGGCCCCGCTGGTGGAGGGTGCCGTGATCGCGGCAGTTGCGGCCTCGGTGGGGGGGACGCTCGCGGAGGTCGCCGGCCAGGCCCGCCAGGCGCTGGCCCCCAAGGCGGCGCACGTGGGCAAGCCGTGAGCCGCCAGCAGATGCGCGGCACCGCCGTGCTGACCAACATCACGTTCCTGCGCGTGCTGCTCGTGCCCGTGGTGATGTTCCTCGTCCTGGCCGGCCCCCGCCACCGCTACGCCTATGCCGCAGCCGCGGGGCTCTTCGCCATCGCCGCCGCGACCGACTTCGTCGACGGGTACCTTGCCCGCCGCTGGCGCCTCACGACCACGCTCGGCGCCTTCCTGGATACCACCGCGGACAAGCTGCTCGTGTCCGGGGTGATGGTCGCCCTGGTCGCGGTGGGTCGGGTCTCGGTGTGGATCGCCGTCATCGTCATCGGGCGGGAGTTCCTCATCCTTGGGCTCCGGGGCGTCGTCGCCGCCGCCGGGACCCCCTTCCCGCCCTCGGTGTGGGGCAAGCTGAAGGCCAACGTCCAGTTCATCGGGATCCTGCTGGCCATCGTCCGCTACCCCCACAAGGCGGGGCCGCTCTTCATCGACCAGTGGGTCATGCTCGTGGTCGCCGCCGTCACCATCGCCTCAGCCGTCGAGTACCTCGTCCGGTTCTGGGGCGAGCTGACCGGCCGGAGCGCGGCGTGAGCGCAGTCTTCATTACCGGCGGCACGGGCTTCGTCGGGCGCGGCGTGCTCCGGCGCCTCGTCGGGGAGGAGCGCCAGGTGGTGGCCCTCGCCCGGTCCCCGGGGGCTGCCGCGGGCCTGGAGGCCCTGGGTGCCACGCCGGTCGCCGGCGACGTCCTCGACGAGGAGTCCCTCGTGGCGGGCATGACGGGCTGCGAGGTCGTCTACCACGCGGCGGGGCTCAACGCATTCTGCCTCGCCGACCCCTCCCCGCTGTTCCGGGTCAACGTCGAGGGGTCGCTCACGGTCGTGCGGGCCGCCGCCCGGGCCGGCGTGCGGCGCATCGTGTACACGTCGTCGGCGGCGACGATCGGCGAGGCACCGGGGACCGTCGGCCGGGAGGACTCCCGCCACAGCGGCGAGTTCATCTCGGCCTACGAGCGGTCCAAGTTCCAGGCCGAGCTGGGGGTCCTCGGGGCGGGGGCCGACCTGGGGGTCGAGGTGGTCTCGGTCAACCCGTCCTCGGTGCAGGGTCCCGGACGCACCGGGGGGACCGCCCGCCTCCTCATCGACTACCTGAACGGCAGGCTCAAGTTCTTCGTCGACACGCGCCTCAGCCTGGTCGACATCGCCGACTGCTCGGCCGGCCACGTCCTGGCCGAGACCCGCGGCGCGGCCGGGGAGCGCTACGTGCTGAACGGGGCGAGCCTCACGAGCGCGGAGGCCCTGGAACTGCTGTCACGGGTCGGCGGGGTCCAGAAGCGGGTCAGGACGCTCCGGCCCGGGATGGCGGCGGTCGCGGCGGTCGCGGTCGAGGGGGTGTCCCGGCTGCTGCACAAGCACCCGCCGCTGTGCCGGGAACAGGCCCGGGCCATCGCCCACGGGCACGTGTACGACGGCTCGAGGGCCGCCCGGGAGCTCGGCGTGGTCTACACCCCGATCGAGGAGACGTTCCGCCGGACCGTCGAGTGGTACGTCGAGCACGGCTACGTCCGGCCCGCAGCCGAACAACGAGGCCGCGGCTAAGTCGACGGTCTTCGGGCTCTGATTCCCGGACGTCGCCACTGTGCGTGGTGGCTTCCCAGCCTGAGCGACGACCCGCTGGCATTCTTTGAGTACAAAGCGGCGCTCTACGCCATTCCATACTCAAGGAAACAGTCAGGCGCATGGGAAACTGGACGATCTGGTCTTAGGGTGGGCGCTCTGAAGCCTGGAAGACCACGCTCCGGGAGAACGAAGCGGAACGGTATTGCGGCGAAACCCAGACGGCGTCAGGCGGGCTTCGTCGCCGAGAGGAGCCCGATCAGCCAGAGGTTGCGCTGGTAGGCGGCCCACTGGAGCTTGGCGCTGCGGAGGTTCGCCTGCTCGACGTCGGTGCGGAGGCGCAGGGCCTTGAGGATCTGGCCTCCGGGCCCGAGCCAGACGGCGAGGCGGTGCAGCCGGCGGATGGAGCGGAAGGCGAACGGGGTGATGTTGCGGAGGTCGACGTCGCCGAACCCGGCGTCACGGCTCCAGTCCTGGATCTCGTCGGTCGTCGCCAGGTCGTCGATGGCCCAGCCCTGGAGCCACTCGTGCATGAGCGTCTCGTTGGCGGCCGTGTAGGGCCGGGCGATGCGGAACCAGTCCTCCATGAGCATCCGGCCCCCGGGCTTCAGCACCCGGTTTGCCTCCTGCAGGAACAGCTGCTTGGCGTCGGCGGGGACATGGCACACACTCTCCTGCGCCCAGACGATGTCGAAGCTCCCCTCCTTGTACGGCAGGGCGGTGAAGTCGGCGATCTCGAAGCGCACGAGGTGCTCCAGCTTGCGCTTGGCGGCGTAGCGCCGGGCCCGGGCGAGCTGGACCTCCGAGAGCGTGACGCCCAGCACCTCGACACCGTAGGTCTCGGCGAGCCAGAGGGCGGGGCCGCCGACGCCGCAGCCGGCGTCGAGGACCTTCATGCCCGGCCTGAGCGGCGCCCGCCCGGCCAGTTCCCGGGTCATGTTCGTGAGGGACTGGGCGTGGGTGCGGGTCTCGTCGTCCCAGTAGCCCCAGTGCATGCCGAGGCCGCGCATCCACACGACCCGGTAGTCGAACCACGTGCCGTCGTAGTACGTGACGATGGGCTCGACGTAGGCGGGCTCGCCCGGGGGCGCCGTGTCGTTGCGGGGCTCAGCCATGCGGGCGAAATGGTAGCAGGAGGGTCACAATCGAGGCCGGCAAGGAGGCAAGGACGATGACAGCGTCGGCACAGGACATCCGGAATCTGCTCGCGGCAGGGCGGACCATCAACATGCCGGGCGTCTACGACGCCCTGACCTCGCGGCTCGCGACCGAGGCTGGCTTCGAGGTCCTGTTCATCTCGGGCTACTCGGTTTCCGGCTCACGCCTGGGGTTGCCGGACTTCGGCTACCTCACGCAGACCGAGGTCGCCGACGCCGCCCGCAGCGTCTGCTCGGCCACCGACGTGCCGGTCATCGTCGACGCCGACACCGGCTACGGGAACCCGCTGAGCGCCATGCGGACCGCCCGCCTGCTGGCGGGGGCGGGCGGAGCCGGGATCTTCCTGGAGGATCAGGAATGGCCGAAGCGCTGCGGCCACTTCGCCGGCAAGCGGGTCGTGCCCGCCGGTGACTGGCTGGCCAAGCTCCGCGCCGTGCTCGACCTCAGGGGGGAGGGCGTCGATCTCTTCCTGGTCGCCCGCACCGACGCCCGGGCCGCCATCTCGCTCGACGAGGCGATCGAGCGGGCCAAGCGGGCGCGGGACCTGGGCGTCGACGCCATCTTCGTGGAGGCTCCCGAGCGCATCGAGGACCTGGAACGGGTCGCCACGGAGGTCGAGGGGGTCGTGCGGGTTGCGAACATGATCGAGGGAGGGCGGACCCCGCTGCTGACACCGGCGGAGTTGCACGACCTCGGCTACGACCTCATCGTGACGCCGCTCTCGGCCATCTTCGCCGCGGCGAAGGCGGTCCGGGAGGCCTTCGCCGTCCTCCGCAAGGAGGGGACCCTGCGGGACCGCCCTGAGCTGCTGCTTTCCTTCTCCGAGTTCGAACCGGTGGTCGATCTGGCCGGGCACCGGGCCCTCGAGGAGCATTATGGTGGCTGACATGAACTGGTCTCCTGCATCGTGGCGGGAGCTTCCCGCCGCCCAGCAACCCGAGTGGGACGACCCGGGCGCGCTCGACCTCGCCCTGAAGGAGCTGCGGAACCAGCCGCCCCTGGTATTTGCAGGGGAGGCGCGGGCATTGAAGGCGGCCCTCGGCATGGCGTCCAGGGGCGAAGCGTTCGTACTGCAGGCGGGGGAGTGTGCCGAATCGTTCGACAACCTCTCGGCGGACTCGATCCGCGACCAGCTGAAGATCATCCTGCAGATGGCGGTGGTGCTCACCTACGCGGCGGGGCTGCCCGTCGTCAAGGTCGGCAGGATCGCCGGCCAGTTCGCCAAGCCCCGCTCCTCGCCGAACGAGTCGATCGACGGGCTGGAGCTGCCGGCCTTCCGCGGCCACATGGTCAACGGCATCGACTTCGACGCCGCCTCCCGGCGGGCCAACCCCAAGCGGCTCCTCCGGGCCTACCACCAGTCGTCGTCCACGCTCAACCTGCTCCGGGCGTTCACCAAGGGCGGCTTCGCCGACCTGAACCAGGTCCACATGTGGAACCAGGAGTTCGTCGCCGCCAGCCCGCAGGGGCGCCGGTACGAGCTGGTCGCCAACGCCATCGACCGGGCGCTGCGGTTCATGGGCGCCTGCGGGATCGACCTGGCGTCGGACGTCGCCCTGCACCAGGTGGACTTCTACACCTGCCACGAGGCGCTGATCCTGGGCTTCGAGGAGGCCCTCACGCGCCAGGACAGCCTGACCGGGGACTGGTACGACTGCTCCGCCCACCTGCTCTGGGCGGGGGAGCGGACCCGCCAGCCCGGGGGTGCCCACATCGAGTTCCTGTCCGGCGTGAAGAACCCCGTGGCCTGCAAGCTCGGCCCGGCGGTGACCCCCGCCGAGGCGCTGCGGCTGTGCGAACGTCTCGACCCCGACGGCGAGGCTGGCCGCCTGACCTTCATCACGCGCATGGGCGCCCGTGCCGTCCGGTCCGCCCTGCCGCCCATCGTGCGCGCCATCCGGGACTCCGGCCGCCCGGTGGTGTGGGTGTGCGACCCGATGCACGGCAACACGTTCCTCACGCAGGGCGGCGTCAAGACCCGCCGGTTCGTGGACATCGTCGAGGAGATCAAGGGCTTCTTCGCCGTCCACGAGCAGGAGGGGACGTTCCCCGGCGGCGTCCACCTGGAGCTGACCGCCGACGACGTCACCGAGTGCCTCGGCGGGGTGGACGAGATCCTGGACGACCAGCTCGTGGGCTCGTACCGGTCCCTGTGCGATCCCCGCCTCAACGGGAACCAGTCCCTGGAGCTGGCATTCGAGCTTGGCGAGCTGCTGGCCGCCTGGGTGCCACCGACGGCGACCTGAGGCAGGCGGCGATGGCGAGCGACGACGTCCGGCCGGACAGCGACCCCACGCTGGCGTCCGACGCCGATCGGGACATCATCTGCGCCCGCCTCCAGGAGGCGCACGTCCACGGCAGGCTGACGATGGAGGAGCTGTCGCACCGCCTCGGCCTCGCCCTCGGCGCCCGGACCCGGGGGGAGCTGCTCGTGCTGATCGAGGACATCCCGGCACCGCCGGGGCTGCCACCCGGTCCGCCCCCCAAGCGCTGGCACGTGGCGGTCCTGGGCTCGATGAAGCGTGGCGGGCAGTGGCGGGTCCCGGCCGAGAGTTACTGGACCTCGGTCCTCGGCAGCTGCCGGCTGGACCTGACCAAGGCGCTGTTCGAGGCTCCGGTGACGACGATCAACGTCGTGACCGGCCTGGGCAGCATCGACATCCGGGTGCCGAAGGGGTACGAGATCCAGCTCGAGGGCACCGCCGTCCTCGGCGGCAGGCACCTGCGCCTGGACGGTCCGCCCCCGCCTCCCGGTGCGCCCGTGATCCGCATCCGCGTCCTGTCGGGCATGGGCGGGGTGAAGGTCACCGACCGGGAGCGTCTGCGGGCCCGGCTCCGGAACCTCTGAGCGTCCGCGTGGAGGCACCGGTCCGCTCCCGGCGGTTCGGCCGGGTCGCCGTCGTGGAACTGCACCGGCCCCAGGTCCGCCACGCCATGAACACGCCGCTGCTCGAGGCCCTGATGGCCGAGCTGCGGGCGTCCGCGGCGGACGATGCCGTGGCCGGCGTCGTGATCACCGGGTCCGATCGCTGCTTCTCGGCGGGAGCCGACGTCGGCGAGGACATCGACAAAGCCGGCGCCGTGGCGAGGATGGAGCTGTTCGGCCGTCTCTACGAGCTGGTGGCGACCTACCCGCGCCCCACCGTCGCCGCCATCGCCGGGTGGTGCATCGGGGGCGGTGCCGAGGTGGCGGCCGCCTGCGATCTTCGCGTCGGGACGCCCAGCGCCTCGATCCGGTTCCCCGGTGCGGTCTACGGCGTCCCGGCGGGCTCCGCCCGCCTGCCGCTGCTCGTGGGGCTGTCGCATGCCAAGGACCTGCTCATGACCGCCCGGAGGGTTGGGGCGGAGGAGGCCTACCGGATGGGGTTCCTCAACCGGCTGGTCGCCGAGGAGCAACTGCTGGGCGAGGCGGCCAACCTTGCCGTCGTCATGGCGTCCAACGCCGGGGCCATCACCCAGAAGCGGGCACTGGACGAGGCGACCGGGCTCCCGGCACGGGCTGCTGCCGAGAACAGGGCGCTGCTGCGCTGGCAGGCCGAGGCGAAGGGCCTGATGGGCTAGGTGAG
>DASPZW010000210.1:0-6042 GCA_035636055.1 Actinomycetota bacterium | reverse complement strand
GGCGAGTCCCGGGCCGGCGTCGCCCTGAGCGGCGAGTCCCGGGCCGGCGAGGACGGAGTCGACCAGGCCCACCCGGCCCAGCAGTTCGACGACCACCTCGGGGAGCACGACCGAGTCGGAAAGGATGACGAGGACTTCCAGCAGGTTCGCCCCGGCGGACGGGGACGCAGGGGCGGCATCGAGGAGCGCATCTGCCACGCCGTCCGGGAGCGTGACGGTGCCATCGGGACTGACCCATGCGTCGAGCAGTCCCGAGGCAAGCAAGCCGGCCTCGATGCCATCGCGCTCGGCGGGCGAGCAGTGCGAGGCGAAGTCGACGAGCCGCCAAAGGGGGGCGCCCGGCCGGTCTCGCCCGCTGCGCCATGCCGGCGGCTCGGGTTCCGGGGTGCGCCCGGCGACCAGCTCCGCCCGCTCCTCGACAAGGGCGGCGGACTCGGCCCTGAGGTCCTCCATCGCGGCCTCCCGGCGCGCCCGGTCCCCGGCGACCACGGCGAGCGCGTCGGCCGACACCCCCGCGATGGCGGCGGTGACCGCGGCAGGGTCGTCCGGCGGCGCCGGGATCGCTGCCTCGAGCTGGACGCGGTCGAGCAGCTCGCAGCCTGCCACCCACGTCCGAACTGCCGATCGGTAGGCATCGGCCGCCTCGCCTGCAGCGGCCTCCGCCGAAGCAAGAGCGTCGGCCCGCTCCTCCAACCGTGCCCGCTCGAACTCCACCGCCTGATCCCAGTGGGTGCGCGCGCGGACTCGGTCCTCCAGCGCTGCAAGCGCGTCCTTGACCTCGGCGAGCTGCCCACGCCGGGACGACGCCCAAGCACCGAGCAGCGTCTCCGCGGCGTCGGGATCGTCCTGCCCCGCGGCGTCGGCCACGAGCTGCGCCACGCCAAGTGCCTCGGCCGGGACTCTCAGGTCGATCGCCGCCCGATTGGCTTCGTCGCGACGGCCGGCCAGCTTCTGCGCGGCATCCTCGAAGCGGGCGACCTCGGCGTCGAGGGTCTCCTGCCGGGCCACCGCGTCCTTCTCCGCCGATGTGAGCGCCCGCGTCAGTTGCTCGCGCTGGCGCTGCAGTTCCTCGAGCTGCACCCCCTCCCGGTAGGCGTCGAGGCTGCGCAGCGTCTCGATCTCCGCCACGAGATCGGCGGACCGGCCTGCGGCGTCCCGGGCATCCGCGATGGAGCGCTCCCGACGCTGCCCGGCGGTCTCCAGCTCGGCCCGCGCCTCGCGCTCGGAGCGGGTCACCTTGTCGCGCTCGGACTCCGCGTTCCGCACTGCATTGGCGGCGGAAAGCACGATGCGCCTGGCGTACTCACGCTGGCGCCGGGCGAGGTCCCTCACCTGGGCAAGGTCGGACTCAAGCCGGACCAGCTCGTCCCGCCGGCGGTCGAGACGCTCGTAGCCCTCCGCGATCTCGGTGACATCCTTCTCGTCGAGCGCGGGCAGGGAAGCCGTCAGCACCTCGGACAGCTTGGCTGGGCTCAGGTCCTGGGAGATCTTCTCCCGGCGCAGGGACAGCAGCGCCGTGACGAGCGCGTCGTACTGGCCGGGCGAGAACCCCTGGAAGAGTGCCCGCCGGACCGCCTCCCGGTACTCCGTCGCGCTCTCGTGGACCCGGCCGCCGTCGCCGACCGCTGCCTCGAGCGCCGCCCTGGCAAGGGGGATCCGGTCGGCATCGAGCAGCGCCAGGTCGGTGCCGATCTCACGGCGCGTCGTGAACCAGTCGGTCTCGGCCCTCAACGTGGATGCCGAGGCCCGCAGCCGGACCCCGAGGGTGAACACCTCGTCGCCCCGCCGGAACTCGCCCCAGGCGAAGCCGACCCGGGTGGGAGTTTCGGTCCCCGTCATCACCCGCGTGTACAAACTGCCCCGCTCCTTGACACCGGAGGTCAGGCGAAAGGGCGAGGCATTGGCGTCGAGCAGGAACGGGAACAGGAGCTCGAGGGCCATCGACTTGCCGGTGCCGTTGGGCCCCCGCAGGAGCAGCCGCCCTTTATGGAAGCAAAACGTCTCGTCCCCGAACCGCCAGACGTTGACGAGGCCGGCACGGGTCGGGCGCCAGCGATCAACCAGCGGGGCGGCGCCGAGGCCCGTCACAGGAGCGTCTCCTGCCGGCGGGGCAACCTCGGCTCCGTCGGCCGGTACCGGGCAACGGCGGGCATCGGTCGCACCAGGTCATCCTCCCGCCGCACCAGGCCCAGGGATTCGAGCAGGTCCAGCGCCTCTCGGGCAAGCGTGGAGGCGCCGCCCTCGTCCCGGTACTTCCTCGCCCAGCCCGGATGGCGGCGAAGGAGTTCGCGCACCGTGTCGACGAGGGAGGCGATACTCACCACGGCGACCAGGCGGCGGGAGTCGTCCGAGGCCACGAAGCGGGCCGTGAGCATGAGGGCAACCGCCGCGACCGTCCCGCCCCCCGCAACGGGGAATGCCACGTCGTCGAAGCGCCCTTCGGGGTCGAGCGCCATGAGGCCCTCAGCCCGCTCCTCCAGCGGCAGGCCTGCCTCCGCAGCCCGGGCTCGCAGCCAGCCGCGGCCGGAGGGATGCCCAAGGTAGGTGCGCTGGGCATCGGTGAGATCCTCCAGGTAGACGACCGGATCGTCGAGGAGCCGGCGCGCCAGCGAGTGCCGCAGCCAGCGGGTCCGGACATCGGGGGCGACGGATTCCATGCCGGCCGGAGCTTCCCCGTAGCGGGGCTCGGCCGCCAGGGCGGCCGTGGCCTCCCCTGCGTCGTTGGCAGGCACCGACGACGGGGTCGCGGCGCTGACCAGCAACCTGTGGAGGCGGGCCGAGTCCACCCGGACGAAGGCATTCGCCTCCTCGTCGGTCACGTAGGCATCGACGTCGCCCGCGGAGAACGAGACGACACCCCACGACTCGAGCAGCTTGAAGGCGTCGACGAACGCTGCACGCTCGCCGCGCTTGCTCACGTCGAAGCGCTCGTGGGGACCTGCGCGGGTAGCGGACTCGACGCTGTCGGCCAGGATCCCGATGGTTGTGACCGAGTGCTTGGCCAGCTCGGCGCACAGCAGGCAGAGCAGCTCGTAGCGGCGACGGTCAAACGGCAGCTCCCCGCCCCGGGAGCGGTGCGCCGGGCGCGTGGGGTCCGGGGTTGCCGATCGCTTGGCAAGGCGGGCGAAGCCACCCATGACGTCGACGGTAAGCTGCCACCCGCACGCCGTCTCGAACCACTCGGCGAGCCATGCCCGGTTGCGGGCCACGACCTTGAACTCGGCGGGGCAGCGCGTCGCGTCGAGGATGGGACTGGCAAGGAGCACCCGCACCCCGAGCGCCCGCTCCGCTGCCAGTTCCTCGTCGAGGATGGGTCCCCTAGCCACCGACCGCCTCCAGAGGCTCCAGGACATCGACGTCAAGGACCCAGACCTGCACGACGAAGTCGGGGGCGGACATGATGCCGGCCGCCGTCGCCAGATGGGCCAAGCGGCGGTCGCCGGGGTCCCGCAGCACGATCTCCACCTGGCCGTCGGCGCTCACGATGCGGCGGCTGCCGTCCGAAGTAACCCCCGCCCCGAGCGCCTGGCCCACCAGATCGAGCAGCTCGGCGAAGGCGTCCCGGGGCAGGATGCCGAAGGACGAGAGCCGTACGGGCCCACCCGTCACAAGGCTGGACCGGAGCTCAACGGCGCGGGCGAGCGCGTCCGCCTGCTCGCGCTGGCGTGCGGCCCGCAGCCCGGCGGGGTCGGCGACGGGGCGGGACCGCACCGGCGTGCCCGCAAGGCTCCCCAGCCGCAGGATCGGCGGGACGTCGACCGGCGGGGCATCCGACCACGAGGTCGACACCGCAACCGCCTCTGCGTCCGGGCAGGCGA
Source organism: Actinomycetota bacterium (assembly GCA_035636055.1). Taxonomy (GTDB): domain Bacteria; phylum Actinomycetota; class CADDZG01; order JAHWKV01; family JAOPZY01; genus JAOPZY01. Next base: position 2,224 of record DASPZW010000210.1, on the reverse strand, counting down.
GATGGGCGTGACGGGCGGGCCAGGCCCCGAAGGCGGCGTTGAACAGACGATGGGCGTCAGCTTCCCCCGCCGAGCGGGCGAAGAACCGGGCGAGGGCGCGGAAGTCCTCGGCCACCGAGGCGGAGCGCCGCCGAGACTCCCACCGGCGCTCGAGCACCCGGAGGAGCTGCAGGATCGCTTCCCGTGCGAGCCCGACGAGGGCGACAATCCTGGGCTGGCCGGTGGCCGCTCCCCCCGCCTCCACCACCGGCTCCGGGGCGAACCACTCCCGCAGGGCCGACCACCGGTGCGCCCGCTCTGCGCGCCAGGCGACCCCCGGGTCCGCACCGGGCACGGGAGCGAGGTTGGCCCCGGCCAGCGCCCGCTCGAACACCGTTTCGATCCCAGTGGGCCCAGTGGGCCCAGTGGGCCCAAGGGGCCCGATGGCGGCAAGTCGCTCGATGCCTGCCTGCACCCGGCGCGTGGGGCGCTCAACACCGTCGATGTACTCCCTGAGATAGACGACGGTGCGCTGCTTGACCTCGCCGAAGACCTCGTCGGAGGTGGCGTCGTCACGCATGAGCCGCTGGAGCTGCGTCATGAACTGGCGGACACTAGTGACGAGAGAGGTGAGGTGGCCCTCGACCTCGGCAAGACGCGTCGTTACGCGACCGGGCTCGGTGGCGGGGTTGCCGATGAGCTCGTGCAGGTCGGCCAGCCCGTCGGCGATCGCCACGATGACCGCCGGTTGGAGGCCGGCCACCTGCCGCAGGGCGTCGAGCGCGTGGAGGACGCCGCCAATCGCCGCCTGACCGTGGTTGGTGAGCGACCACTGCAGGTTCTTCCGCTCGAACTCCTCCGGGGTGGCGTAGCGGGCCGCATGGTTCTGGGAAGCCTCGAGCAGCCCCCAGCCCGCCAGCATCGCGAGGGCCTGGTCGAGCTGGACGTCATCGATTGCCTCGTCCCATCCCAGCTCGGCGAGGGCGGAGCGCACCTGCTCGAACCCCAGCGCGGGATGAAGCACGGCGGTCTCATCGAAGACGCACATGATCGCCACCCGCAGGTCGTACAGCTCGGTGGTCGCGAACTTGAAGAGGTCGGGCGAGAGGCGCTGCCAGGGCCGAGACGTCTGCATCGACTCCGTTCCCTTCATTGGAGGCCCTCGCCGATCCGAAGAGTGCCAGTCCCGTAATTACGCCGGTGAGACTCGATTGTGGCGCGTGGGGCCAGGAGAGGCAAGAACGGGAAAATACCCCGACCCCACAGCTGACCTTGACGGGGCACACCTTCCCTCGTGCTGCCTCGCGTTAATCACGGCCAAGGATTCTCAAGGCCCATCCTGCGTCCGGCCACCCGTTGCTCGTGGTCTACCTGGTGCTGTTGATCCTGAGTGCCCTCCTGACCGTCGGCGCCCTCGCCTTCTGGTTGCAGGCGAATGTGCCGGTCGGCGACACCACTGCGGAGGCCCTCAAGAAGCTGCGGTTCGGGATGTTCCTGGCCTCGCTGGCCCCATTGGCCGGGAGCACCGTGACGTACTTCTGGTACCGCTACGCCGTCGTGCACGGGGGGCGGTACATCGTCGCCTACGGCCCGGTCCTCATCGGCTTCTTCGCCTTCTTCGCCAGGCTGAACAACTACCGGCAGGTCTCCAAGCGCCTGCAGGCCCAGCAGACCGCCGGCAGCGGCTACACCGGGTCCGGATCGGGCAGCGGATACGCACCGAGTTGGACACCCCCGAGCTGACCGACATCCCGAAAGGAGTCGTGCCTGATGGATCAACAGCCGATCCTCGAAGACAAAGCGATTTACTTCAAGAAGACCTTCGGGCTCTACAAGGGGAAGGTGACCGCACGCCTGCTCCCGGACCACGTCGAGTTCATCGACACGTCGGGCCAGCCGGTCGTGAACTTTCCCATCAGCACGATCACCGACGTCAAGCACGTCCGCGGCGGGCTGCTGCGCATCCACTGCGGCGAGGAACGACACGGGCTGCAGTTCGTGCTCATGCCGTACCGCCTCTTCGGCCTCATCGGCTTCATGCTCTCGGGCGGCCCCGCCAAGGCGAAGGCCTGGGCAGAGCGGCTCGGCCAGCTGGGCCTGGAGGTCCGCAAGGGCGTGTTCTGAACCGGCCCCCACCGGCCCCGGCAAGCACCCCGGGGTGAATCGCCCGGTTGCTCGACGGTGCCCGATCCCTCACACTCCATCGGGGAGACGGGGAGAAAGGAGCCGACCTTGCCAGGTGACA
>DASPZW010000209.1:0-11936 GCA_035636055.1 Actinomycetota bacterium | reverse complement strand
TCATCCGGCAACGATCATGCCCGCCACGCTGAGCGGCGGTAGGAGCCGGTATCTGACCGGCGCCGGCAGGAACCCCTTGGTCACCACGGACCCACGGGTGCCCTCAGGCCAGACCGCCGGGAGAGGCCCCAACGAGGAGGCTGGTGCCAGCGGCACCGCGTAGGCGCCAGCTCCGTTCGACAGGGCGCCGGCAGCACCCCAGCCGCGGTCGGTGGCGAATCGGAGGCTGCCCCCCGGAGCGGTCAGGTCCCCATCGATGTAGATCGCAGCCGCTCTCTGGTCGGTGACGTGGACCGTCACGACGTTGCGGCCAGCGTGGAGCCACCGCCCCAGGTCGAAGAGTTGCATGTGCACAGGTGCCGGACTTCCGAGTGGGGGCCCCATCGTAGGCACCGAGATGACCTCATGGCCGTCGAGAAAGAGGCTGTAGTTTGCATTCGTCGCCACCCGGATCCAGCCGTCGGTGGGCTGCCACGGCAAGCTCAGGGCCGTCCCCACCACCAGATCGGGTGCCGGCGGTGCCGCCATGATCACTGCGCCATCGAAGGTGTGGTCCACGACGCCGGGCGGCACGATGGCTCGACCCGCGGGCCGGGGTGCCGCGACCGCCAGCGCCTGTGGCCAATGCTTGTCGTCGAAGCCTGCCTCTTGGAACTTCGGTTGTCTCGCCGGCAGGTGGACCAGACTGACGTCGGTGGTGGCTCGCCAGGCCGGCGTGGTGGTGAGGTCGGTGGTATGTCCGGCGGCGGCGGTGGTCAGCCGGACCCGTAACGCGGGCGGCCGGTCATCGACATTGGTTACGACGAAGGCGAGGACGTTGAGCCCTTGGTGGAGGTAGCCGGTGGCGTCGACGACCGACGTGAGGGGCGACAGACCGGACCGGGCCCGCTGGCGATTGTTGATGCCTGCGGCTCCGTTGATGAATGTCCGGAACCACTGGTCGGAATCGATGAGCAGTGTGGCGCGCGTTGGCATCGCGGGCAGGTCGAACGTGGTCCGGACATAGGCGACGGACCCGCCGGAGGCGGCCCGCAGCCACTGGGCACCGCCGAAGTCGACCGGGTAGGTGGCCGCGTTGAGGTCATGGGAGATCGATGATCGGATGTCGCCCAACCGCCATCCGCAGGCGACGACCACCAGGACGGCGAGAGCCAGACGGACACCTTTCAAAATCGCCCTGGGGTGAAGAGTCCCGCCGCGAGCGCCCGGGCCGGGAGGTTGGCGTACGCACGGTCGCGCGCGATGGCTGCCAGGAGTGTCTTCCGGGCTGCGATGTCGTCGCCCAGGCCTTTCTGGCAGAGGGAGACGTAGGTGAGCGCGGAGGAGGCCAGTTCGTCGTCCACGGTGTGGTCGACGACCCATTGCATCTGGGCCATGGCGTCCGTGTAGGCCTGGTTGCGGTACAACACCCTGCCCAGGGTGTACCGGGCGGAGAGAGCGTCGAGAACCGGCTGCGCCAGCAGGGGACCGAGGGCGGCGGCCGATCCCGACCGCCGGGCGCTGGCCACCGCCGCCTCCCGGTAGGCGTCGGCGATCACGGTGTTGCCGGGGTCCATGGCATGGATAGTGTGCAGTTGCGCGAGCGCGAGGTCCGTTTCTCTGCTGCTCAATTTGGTTCTCACCTCGGCGAAGCGGGCCAGTGGGAGCGTGGTCTGGCCTGTCTGGGCGAGGGCGACGCTCGCCGCCTCCTCGACGTCCACGCGGAGCCGGACCGTGGGATTCAGGTCCTCGGCCCGCTGGAACCTCGAGAGCGCCAGCCGGTAGGAACCGGCGTGCCCGGCGCTGAGTGCTGAATCCGCGACCCGGTTGCCCCAGTAGCCTCGTCCGAAGGCAATGGCGACGACGGCGACAACGAGCATCGCCACCCCACCCGCGGCGAGACGGTGGCGGCGCCCAACCGCGACCAGCGGCCGCCACCCGGTGGCGAGCAGAACCCCCCCACCCAGGAGGGTCAGCAGCCAGCCCGGCTGGAGGGCGGGTCCGACGGTCCGCCAGGCCCCGTGCAGTGGGATCAGGATGAAGCTCGTCATCGGTGCCTGGGGGACTGCAAAGCCGTACTGCGATGTCATCTGCCCGTATTCGCCGGCCCGGCGGGTCAGAAGGGCGGTCAGGCTGTTGTCGCTCAAGGCCGACGCGACCCCGAACAGTAGGGGAGTGAGCATGCCAACGGCGCCGGCGATCGCCGACAACGCTGAAGCCCGGCCCCCTTTCCGCACCAGCGCGGCAACGGCAACCGCCAGGGCGGCGAGGACGATGGACCCGTACGACAGCCAGGTCGGGGTGGCGAACCCGGGGGCAACCACCGCGAGACGCATGGCGGAGACCTGATGCTGGAGGGGCACGTTCAGCCAGGGCCGCCCGGTGCCGACCGCAAGCAGCGCAACGCCGCCCAACAACACCACTCCCACTGGGAGCCGGGGAGCAGTTCTTGTCGCCTCCAAGCCGTCGTTCAGGACCGGGTGCCCGTGACCCGAACCTTCGTGCCGTCCGCGAGGGCGTAGCCGCCAACGATGACCACCTGCTCACCGTTGCTGATGCCGCTCAGCACCTCGTAATACTGACCGTCCGTGACGCCGAGTACCAGCTTACGCTGGACCGCGACGCCATTCTTCACGACGAATGCGGTGGGCACGTCCGTCTTGTTCAGGACCCCCAACTTGTTGATCGCCACGTTTGCCGTCGAGGTGACGGCGACACCGACGAAGGCCGACATGCCCGGGTGGGCCCGGTGGTCGGGCGTGTTGGCGGCCTGGGCCACGACCTGGAAGTCGAGGCCCCCGTTGATGATGACGGGAGACTTGGAGATCAGGGCCCCATGCAGTGAGAGGCCGGGTACGTCGCCGAAGTCGATCTGCGCGGCATCGCCGACGTTGACCACGCCTTCATCGGCGACCGGTAGCTTGGCGGTGACCCGGACGCTGCTGAGATCCAGGATGTCGAGCACCGGGTGGTTGGCCAGGGCAACCCGGTTGACCTGAGCGCTCACGGCACCGATCGTTCCGTCGACGGGGGCGATTACGCTGGGGGAGGGATTCCTGGCAAGGCTGATGAGTTGCTGGTCGAGCGCCAGCCGGGCCGTGTCGGCGTTGATCTTGGCCCGGACGGCGGCGATGGCCTCCGGAGAACCCCCTGCCTGCAGTTGGGCCAATGAGGCTTGGTCGACGCCGAGGGAGGCGGTATCAGTCTGCTGACGGATGGTGAGTTCGGCAAGGCTGGTCCTGAATGCCGTGGGATCGATGTCGAACAAGGGCTGCCCCTTGGTCACCTGCTGTCCGGGTTGGACAAGGATGCTGAGCACGGAGGCGTCGAAGGGAAGCGTCACGGAGACGTTGAGACCGGCGTCCGCCTGCCCGAGCCCTCCCACCGTGGTGATGATCTGACGGGGGCCGGCCGCGGCGACCGTCACCTTGACCGTCGAACCGGAACCTTTTCCCAGGACGAGGAAAGCTCCGACCGCGGCGGCGATCGCAACCGGTATCCACACGGGCACCACCCCGACCCGCCAATGAAACGGGCCGCGGACCTTCGCGTGAGCCCCCCTCATGTGGGTTCGGCAATCAGCTGCTTTTCACGGAGCGCATGCCGTTGCCGGCCGAGAAGCAGATAGATCGGGATCCCCAGCAAACCCATCAACAGCGTCTGAACGGTGATGCACAGGCCCACCGCGGCCCCCTGCGCCGCGGTGGCGATCCCGCCCACGGCCAGGAAGAGGCTGAACGTGCCTTCGCGAAGCCCGTATCCCCCCAGGGAGATGGGCAGCATCGACAGGGCATTGACGACGAGGACCACGACCGCAGCGTAGGCGATCGGCGGGTGGATTCCCACCGCCCGCATGTAGGCCCAGGCGCTGGCCACCACAAAGAGCCAGAACCCCAACTCGAGGAGGCTGGCCATCGCCAGGGCCCTCTGCTCGGACCGGAACTGGTGCAGGGATTCGAGGAGGCGCGCGACCACCCGCGAGGCGCCGGTGCGCTGCAGGAGACCCCACCGGCTCAGCGTCCCCATCAGAGGGCTGGCGACCACGACCAGGCCGGCGGTCCCACCGAGCAGGCAGATGACGGCATACGGCAGGATGCGTCCGGCGTAGGGCTGGCGCCAGCAGAAGGCGAGGCCCAGAGCAATGAGCACCACAGCTCCGGGCACCCCGGTCACCCGGCGCAGCAGGGTGATGCGGGTGGCGCGGAGCCGCTCCTGGGGCGTGTCGGCCACCAGCAGCGTGCGGGCCACATCACCGCCTATGGAGCTTGGGAGGGCGGCATCGAACGCCTTGCAGGCAATCTCGAGACTGAGCAAGCGCCGGAACCGGCGTGGCATGTCGCTGGCCGCAAGGAGCACCTGCCACTGGGCGGCACTCGCGCCTACCGCGCCGGCGGTAAGAACGAGCCCTACCGCCAGCCATCCCGGCCGGGCGTGGAGGAGCGTATGGGCGAGGGCATGGCCCCCAGCCTTGGAAATAATGAACGCCAGCAAGAAGGCAGAGACAACGAACTTGGCAAGCGAAAAGATCCGGGATCGACCTCGAGCAGCGGTGGGTGGTTCGGCAGTCACGGTCAACGGTTGGTTCCGAGCTCCTCGCCCCTCAGGTCGAGGCCAGAGCCGAGAACTGTCGCGATGATGTAGGGCCTCCGTCCGGATTCGTGGCGCATCCGCACCAGCAACTCGCCGAGGAGTCCGATGCAGAGGAACTGGACTCCGACGATGACTGACCCGACCGCAAGCAGGAGCAGCGGTCGTCCGCTCAAGCCCGATCCCATCAGCTTGTCGAGAACGAGCCAGGCGATGGTGGCCGCCCCAAGGAGGAAGCATCCGAGACCGAGCATCCCGAAGAGTTGAATGGGCCGGGAAAGGTAGCGATCCATGAACTTTACCGTAAGCAGGTCGAGGAGGACCCGGACGGTACGGGAGATCCCGTACTTGGACCGGCCGTGAACCCGCGGCCGGTGGTTGACCGCAACCTCGGTGACGCGGGCACCGGCGTTGGCGGCAAGGGCCGGGATGAAGCGGTGCAGTTCCCCATAGAGGGCAAGATCCCGCAACATGTTGCCGTCGTAGGCCTTGAGGGTGCAACCGTAGTCATGGAGGTGGGTCTTGGTCACCCGGGAGATCAGGCGATTGGCGGCCTGGCTCGGGAGCCGGCGCAGGATGAGCTTGTCCTTGCGGTCCTTGCGCCATCCGCTCACCACTTCGAAGCCGTCGTCCATCCTCGCGACCAGTGCGGGGATGTCACGGGGGTCGTTCTGCAGGTCGCCGTCCATGAGGATGATCACCCCGCCGGTGGTCTTCTGGATCCCGGCGGCAATGGCCGCGGTCTGCCCGAAGTTGCGACGCAGCAGCACGGTCAGCACCCGGTCGTCCTTCCTGGACCAGGCCGCCGCCCGGACGGCCGTGGCGTCTTTGCTTCCGTCATCGACCAGCACCACCTCGGCCTCATGGTGCATGGCGTCGAGCACGTCCAAGAGCTCGCCGAGCACGGCGTCGACGTTGTCCTCCTCCTCGTAGAGCGGGATCACGATGCTCAACGTGCGGGTTGTCTGGACAGACTCGGTTTCGGTTTCGGTTCGAGTGTCGTCAACTGCTGCCAGCGGCGAAATGGGGGGCATCGCCCTTGCCTCCATTCAGGTAAGTGAACCGGTGGTTGTGGGAAGAGGGCCTGCGACTCGGGAAACCAACACGTGGCTGCCTGCTGTTCTGCTCCGTCAAGCGATGGCGGCGACCTCGCCCCCAAAAGGGCCGTTGTCACTGAGAACCTCTCGCTGATACCAGGCCACGAACCGGTCGCGCCCCTCGGTGATCGGCGTGCAGGGGTGGTAGCCCAGCTCTTCGCAGGCCCGGGTGATGTCCGCGAAGGTGAGAGGGACATCACCGGGCTGATCGGGTTGGTGGTTCACCCGCAGCGGCCGGTCCAGGCGCTCAGCGATGAGCGCAACGAGATCACCCAATCTCGTGGTCGCCTGGTTCCCAGGTTATAGATGCGGAATCCGTTGGGACGGTCGAGGGCACAGAGGACCCCGTCGACCAGGTCGATGGCATGAGGTGCCGGGTGTTCCCGTCCGGCGTTCATTTCGTGCGGCTCGGTCATAGACCCCCCCTCCATTTGCAGACCCCTCGGTGGCTGGTCGGCCAACCACGCTAACAGGGACGATATGTCCAAAATGTTACGGCTCTGTGAACGTCGGTGCTTTGCCCGCGTTCTGATCCTAGAGCGTTTCGAAACATTATTGTGCCTTGATACTTAAGGGAGCTGATCGGATGCTGCAGACCGCTGAGGGGATGCTTCCGCACTCGCAGGCTGCCGAAACGGACATTGATGAATCTTCATATGAAGAGATGCTTACTCGAACGTGCGCTGAGCGACGCGTCCCGCCATCCATCTGGCGTTGTTCCACGGCGACATGCAGACCGGCCGATCGGGCCTCGGTACGATAGGGGGGTGCCCGTGAACGCCAAGATGCGTGTGGTGGCCCTCGCGGTGTCGCTCATCGTCGTCACGGCGTGCACCGGGGGGGGTCCACGTCCGAGAGGCGCCCCTTCGGGCAGCGTGAGCCCGTCCCTTCCCGGGAGTACGAGCGCACCCGTGGCACCTGGCCAGACGGACATGGTCGTGAGGGCACTCTTCACCACCATGGCGACCGAAGGCCACAATCCCGATCCCACGCTCAATGGCGGCCTCGGTGCCCTGTACATCAACTGGAGGCACGGCACCAACCCCCTGGTGGTCAACATCGGGGGTGGCGACCAGCCCGACCCACTCGGGACCCACCGCCACGACCCCCTGACGGACCTCCGCTACCTCGACGATCTCTGGGTCCAGAAATCTCTCCATCCCGATGACGCGACCGCCGCCGCAGAGATCGACCGCTATACCCCCATCGTGAAGAGCGAGTTCGCCCAGCCGGGCGACAAACGGGGATGGACCTATGACGTGCTCATGGACCTGGCCCGCACGTCGGGCGACCCGTTCTACACGAATTCGGCGCAGTATCTGGTGACCTATGTGGATTCCACACTTTTCCATCCCGATGTCGGCGCGATCTACTTCGTCGACGCCACGCACCCCACCGGTTATTACCGGACTGACGAGGTCCTCGACAGTGCCTGTGCTCTGATCCAAGCCGGGAGGGATTTCAATCACCCCGAATGGGCGGCGGATGGCAAGCGCGCGCTCGACTACGTCTACGCCCACGCCTTCCTCCCTAGTCATTCCACCTTCCTCATGGTGCTGCAAGACATCACCGCTGGAACGCCGGCGCAGTCGGTTTCCCGATACCGGTACCGCAACCAGAGCATCGACGGCGGCGTGGCTCGGCTTGGTGAGGTCGGCACCATGGCACTCTCGCTGCTCCACGCGGCCAAGGTGAGCGGAGATCCATCGCTCCTTGCGAGAGCCAGGCAGTTGCTCGATCCCCTCACCGCCTCCAACAACTCGCTTGGCCTCTGGGACACGGCCAACGGCGGGTACTTCTCGGGGATCAAGTTCCCAGGATCGACGCAGGATGCGCCGGGTGAGCCCTCCGTGCTGCGCTCCTACAAGGAGTCCGGGCGCCAGACGCTGATGCTCCAGGCGTTCCACCTCGCCGACTCATTCCCGGAGATGCACGGGGCCTACCTGCCGATGGAGCAGTCGCTGACGCAACTGATCGACACGAAGATCTTCTACAAGCCTGGGCAGGGAGTGCTGTACCAGATGGCCCCCGACTGGCAGCCCTACCGCCCCACCTGGACATGGGTGACCAGCGAGGCGATGGACATCACGCTTCAGGCCCTGCTCTCCTTGAGCCGGCCAACCCCCTGGTAAGTGAGTGAGGGGCGCGCCGGACCAGGCCCTCAGCGGTCCAGCGTGGCGGCCATTGCCTCCAGATCAGGGGGATCCGGGGCTGGGAATCCCACGTCGGCATAGCACCCGGCCACCTCGCGGAGGTACGCAGGGGGGGAGTAGCGATCCGCGGCCAGGCGGGCCGCGGCAGCGCCCAGCTCCCGGCGGAGGGCGGGGTCGCTCAAAACCTTGGTGAGGCCTGCCGCAAGCGCCGCCGGCGAGTAGTCCACCAGCATCGCTGTCGTTCCGTCGAGGACCTGTGTGTGGCTGGGGATGTCGGTTGCCACGATGGGCTTGCCGGCCCGGAGGTACGAGTAGATCTTGAGGGGGATGTTGCTACCGGTGGATCGCGCCGACACCAGGACGTCGGCTGCTGCCATGCACGACGGTATCTCGCCCGGTGGGCGGAGACCCGTGAAGACCACCCGGTCGCCGACTCCCAGATCGGCCGCCCGTGGGCGCAGTTCGGCGATCTGAGCGTCGCGGCCTCCCACGACGATCAGGCGGGGGGCGGGCCCATCGCTCGCGGGACGGGTTGCAGCAAATCCCTTGAGGAGCACGTCGATGCCCTGGTACGGCTCGAGGGTCCCCGTGTAGACGACCAGCGGTTCACCGGCGGGGGCCCACGTGCGCCGGAGTTCCTCGACGAGTGGGGGATCGGCCGGCGGCTCGAAGGGCACGTTGTGGACCACGTGCACCGGTGTCGAGGGAGCGTGCCGGTGCACGAGCGCGGCGAGATCGGGGTAGATGACGATCGTCGTCGCGGCGGTCGAGATGATCCGGCCCTCAAGCCAGCTGGCGCACCGGACGAAGGGGTGGCGTGCCGAGTAGCCGTAGTTCTCCGTCGCCATCGCCAGATCGTTGTGGAGGTCGTGGACATGGGGGATGCCGGCCCGCCGGTGGAGCCAGGCACCGAAGAGACCAGCCTCCTCATGGGTGTGGAGCACGTCGTAGCGACCACGTCGGAGGTGGCGGAGAAGGGTGGCGAGCACGCCGGCATTCAGGGGAAGTTTGGCCAGCGAGGGGCCGACCTTCACCCTGGTGAGGCCCGGTATGGCGGGCCCCCGCAGGTAGCGCAGGTTGGGGACCGGGACGTCCTCACCGATCGGGTAGGTGATGAGGTCCACCCGGTGACCGAGCACGCTGAGCGCCTTGCAGCGGTTGAGGATGGCGATCGGCGTTCCTCGCGGGGTGAAAACCGGCACGGGGGCGACCATCAGGATTCGTGCCGTCCGCGGCGCCTCGGTCATCGGCGCATCTTCGCAGCCTCGCTCAGTTGCCGCCAAAAACCGCGCCCGGCGCGGGTTCTGTCGGGTCTACTTTGTTCTAAACAAGCCCTTGCATGCCGACTACCGTCGCTCGGCAGCGGCGTACGCCGGGCTGGGGGCCGCTGGGAAGGCTGGCTCGTCGAGGGACTGGACCACGCTCGGCACGATGATGGTGTCGCCCGGGCGCAGGTGATCCTCGATCTCGTCCTCGCTGTAGAGCAGGCGGGCCCCCACCGGCAGGCCCAGGTCCGCGAAGTGGCGCATCGCCTCACCGATCAACTGCTGCTGGGCTGGGGTGGGAGGCCAGCCGGTGGCGAGCACGACCAGCTCACCGCGCTGGGCCGCGATGGCGCGGGTGATCGCCGGGATCTCGCCGCTGGGGTTGGGTCCTGCGATCACGAACGTTCGACCCGTCGAGCGCGCTGCCTGCGTGCCGTGCGAGGACGCCATGCCACACCCCTTTCGGTTCCCACGTTCCCTGGCGCTCCCAGGCTGGCAGGACCGCCTATGGGACTCATAAGGAAAGGACCACTTCGCCTACGGGACGCGTAGGTATTCGCTGGCGGCGTGCCAGACTTGGAACTGACATGGCCTTCGTCGCTGGAGGAGTCAACGGGTCCCGAGCCAGGGTCCCGCCGCTGGTGGCCCGGCTCACGATCCGCAGGCCCCGCCGGCGGCTCGCCGGCTGCCTCGTCGCCACCGCCGGCACGGCGGCCCTCACCGCTGCCCTCCTGCCCTTCCGCAATGACATCGCGCCGCTCAGCAAGGGGTTCGGCTACCTCGCGGTCGTCGTTGCCGCGGCGGCGATCGGGGGCCTCGGCTCGGGCATCGTCGCCTCGGTCCTCGGCTTTCTCACGTTCAACTTCTTCTTCCTCCCGCCCTACAACTCCTTTGTCATCGGCAGCAGCGAGGACATCGTGGTGCTGTTCGTGTTCCTCGGACTTTCGGTGCTCATCTCGGCCGCGCTAGCCCAGGCGCGGGAGCGGGCGGACGCTGCCGAGTCGAGGGAAGCGGAGCTGGCCGGGCTGCAGGAACTCAGCGCCCAACTCGTCGCCCTCGGGGCGGGGGCGGGCAGCTACGACGCGGTGCTGGCACGTGTGGCGGAGCTCTTCGACTTCTCCTCCGCTCGGCTGGTCCTCGACGAGGCTGCGCCGCCAGCGAAGCCTCCGGCGCGGCCGGGCACCGTGCTCTCGTTGTCGGTGGGTGGCAGGTTGCTGGGCCACCTCGTCCTCGGCGGCGACCGTCCCGTGCTGACCGAGGCTGAGGGCCGGGTGCTCCGGGCGTTCTCCGACCAGCTGGCCGTGGTCGCCGAGCGGGACCGCCTCTCCAAGGCGGCCGTGGAGGCCCAGGTGTACAAGGAGACCGACCACCTCCGCCGCTCGCTGCTGGCGGCGGTGTCCCACGACCTGCGAAGCCCCCTCGCCGCGATCAAGGCCTCGGTGACGGACTTGCTGGGCGACGACGCCGAGCACGGCCCGGACGACCTTCGGGAGGCGCTGGAGAGCGTCAACCACGAGACCGACAGATTGGCGTCGATGATCGCGAACCTTCTCGACATGTCCCGCATCGAAGGCGGGACGCTGCGGGCCCGCCTGCAGGGCGTGGACCTCGGCGAGGTGCTGTCGGAATGCGTGGACCGGGCGATGCGGCGCTGGCCCGGCCTTGCGATCTCGTTGAGTGTCGAGGAGGGGGTGGCCGGGGTCCGGGCCGACCCGGTGTTCCTGGACCGAGTCGGGGCCAACCTGTTGGAGAACGCCGCCAAGGCGGCCACCGAGGCCGGTGCCTCGGGCATCGAGGTCGAGGCGTGCCGCGATCACGGGAAGGTGGTCGTGGCGGTCGTCGATCATGGTCGAGGCGTCGCCCCGGCGCTCCGCAACCAGCTCTTCTTTCCCTTCTACCAGGTGGACGAGCGCAACCCACGGCTCGGCACCGGCCTCGGCCTGGCGATCTGCAAAGGGTTCCTGGCGCAGATGGGGGGCGAGATCTGGGTCGACGAGACCCCGGGTGGGGGAGCGACCTTCCGGTTCTCCCTCCAACCGGCGTGAGCGAACCGGCGTGAACCAACCGGCGTGAAGAAGGGCAGGGTGCTCGTCGTCGACGACGAGGAGGCCATCCGCAGGGCGGTGAGCCGTGCCCTCTCGTCGCGGGGCTACGTGGTCCAGGTGGCCCCCGACGGCGAGGAGGCAATCGGCGCCCTCCGCACCTTCGACCCCGACCTCGTCGTGCTCGACCTCAACCTTCCGGGGATGGACGGCCTGGCCGTGTGCCGGCAGCTCCGGGCCTGGAACGCGGTCCCGATCCTCGTGCTGTCGGTCCGGGAGGACGAGGCGGACAAGGTGGCGGCGCTCGACCTTGGGGCCGACGACTACCTGACGAAGCCGTTCGGGGTCGACGAGCTGATGGCCCGCGTGCGGGCGCTGCTGCGGCGGACCGGCGGCCAGGGCTCGCCAGGACCCTTCCGCTTCGCCGATGGCGACGTCGAGATCGACCTGTCCAGCCATACCATCACCCGTGCCGGCCAGGACGTGCGCCTGACCAAGACGGAGTGGTCGCTGGTCGAGTCCCTGGCCCGGCACCCGGGCAAGCTCCTCACGCATGACTGGCTGCTCGACCAGGTGTGGGGGAGGGGCTACGAAGGGGACGTCGACGTCCTGCGGGTATTCATCAGTCAGCTCCGCCACAAGATCGAGGAGGATCCCCGGCGGCCGCGGATCGTCGCCACCGATCCGGGCATCGGCTACCGGTGGCTGCTCCGGCCGTCGGAGCCGCCGGACTGACGCCGTAGACCGTGGAATATGGCGGAACGCCGGGCGTTCACAACGACAGGATAGTTAGGAGGTCAATTATGAAACTTG
>DASPZW010000208.1:0-3934 GCA_035636055.1 Actinomycetota bacterium | reverse complement strand
GACCCCGAGATGCGCCACGGGCGCAAGTCCGCCTCCCGCAAATTCGACGGCTACAAGATGGACGTCATGACCGAGGAGCACACCGAGCTGGTGCTGGGCGTGGAGATCCGCTCCGGCAACGCCGGCGACGGGGAGGGGGCGGCCCCGCTGTTGGAGCAGGTGCAGACCATCGAGGGCATCGAGGTCGAGCAGCTCCTTGGCGACATGGCCTACTCCGACGGCGACACCCGGGTGGCGGTCGAGGAGCTGGGCGCAGAGCTGGTGGCCAAGGTGCCTCCGGTGAGCAACCGGGGACTGTTTCCCAAGACCGACTTCGTCATCGACCTGGAGGCGACCACGGCCACCTGCCCGGCCGGGGTCACCACCGCCGATGCCCGCCCGGCCAAGGATCACAAGGGGCGGCCCTCCACGATGTTCGTCTTCCCGGCCGAGATCTGCGCCTCCTGTCCGCTGCGGGAGTGCTGCACCAAGGCCAAGCACGCCAGCCGGACGGTTGCCGTCGGCGTGCACGAAGCCCGCATTCAGGCGGCCCGGCTGGCCCAGAGCGACCCTGCGATCAAGGCTCTGCTGCGCCGGCGCTCCAAGGTGGAGCGCAAGATCGACCACCTCCAGGATCTCGGCATGGACGAGGCCCGCTACCGGGGCATCCGCAAGACCAAACTCCAGGCGCTCCTCGCCGCCACCGTGGCCAACTTCCAGCGGCTGCACGTCCTCGGCGTGTTCGCCACCGCCCCCGGGATGGCCCAGGCAGCCTGAAATGAGGCTGCTGTTCATTTTTGACCCCAGACGACCCTCTGGAGGGGTCATATGGGCCCACCAAGGCCGTCGGGCGACCCGGAAACTTCGAACGGTCGCCCCCAAGGGCCAGCCGTCTGTGCGGCGTGGCTTGCCGAAAAAGGCCACTTTCTGCGGCCCCAACCTAGCCTGCCCGAAGTTTGGTGGGTTTTCGTTCGCTGCGAACGAATTTCCACCGAACGTCCTTACAAACCTGCCTTGGCCCGGATCCGCTCCGAGGAGGACGCCATACCTCGGACCAGGGCGCCCAGGCGGGACGGGTGGGCGACGAAGTCGACCGGCACCCCCTCGCGCTCCAGCCCGCTCCGGGACACCTCGCCCACGGCGGCCGTGAAGATCCGTTCGACGAGCGAGCGGCGCAGGTCCCCCTCGACCCCGAGGTCGCGGGCGACCGAGAAAAGGTTCGTCGCCTGGACGGCGCTCGTGACCGCGATGGCGTGCACCTCCGCCCCGGCGATGGCCCGCACGACGTCCTCGGCCGCAGTCCGGCGATCGGGGTCCACGGGCAGCGCCCATCGGTACGGGGCCACCGTGACGGCCCGGGCTCCCGTCGCAGCGATCGCCCCGGTGAGCCCAGGTACGGGCTCACCGTAGATCTGGATGGACACCGTATCCGCAGGCCCCACCTGTGGAGAGAGCCATTCGGCCATCTCGGCGGACGTCTCCCCGGGCGGGGTCCATTCCGGGGCAAGGCCGCTCTCCTTCAGGGCCGCCGTCGACTTGGGTCCCCGGGCGATCACGTGGGCCGAGCGCAGGACCGCGAGCAGGTCGTCGAGCAGGTCCCACGCCGCAGCCCGGCCAAACCACCGCCGGGTGCCGACACCGGTGAGATGGAGCGACCACGTCGCCGGCGCTGCCAGGATCTCCTCCGTCGCCGCCCGCAACGGCCCTTCGTCCTGGACGGGCACCTCCTCGAGCAGGGGGCCCACCAGGCAGGTCCCTCCCCAGCGCTGGATGAGGGCCTCCGCCTCCACGGCGCGCCGGGTCGCCGGGACGGCCACGCGGATGCCGGACAGGGGAAGGGGCTCGTCGAGCGGCGGTTCGACCATGGCTTGAATGTAACCCCTTCAGGTTTCGGAACCTTTACGGGCCCCTCAACTGGTTGCCAGGCTGTTCCCAGGATGGGGCCGGATACTCCTGACACCCATGTCCGCCCGCCTGCTCACCCCCGTTCTCCTGGCGCTCGCGCTCGGTGCCGCAGCCTGCTCCGGGGGGCCGTCGGTGACCACGACGACGTCCTCCCCCTCGGCACAGCCCGGCGCCGCCGCTTCCCCCGGCGCCGGCTTCCGGAGGGGTGGACTTGCCGGGACCGTGTCGAGTTTCGACGGCACCACTCTGGTCCTGGCCACCCGGCAGGGCGGCTCGGTCAAGGTGCAGACCTCCGGCTCGACGGCGGTCAGCAAGACGGTGAGCGGCACCGTGAGCGACATCGTGCCCAACGACACCGTCGTCGTCGCCGGTCCCGTCAACGCCGACGGTAGTTACGCAGCCACGACGGTCGTCGTCGGTGCCCTCGGCGCCGGATCCGGGGGGGCGTTCGGGAACGGTGGCCTCGGCGGCGGCAACCGCACCGGGACGCCCAGCCCCAGGCCCAGCGGCGGCGCGTTCGGCGGGCGACGGCGGGCCGGGACCGCGGGCACCGTGACGGCCGTCAAGGGTGCCGACCTGACGCTCACGACGGCCCAGGGCTCCACGGTCAGCGTCGTCACGACGGGCTCCACCATCGTGACCAAAAGTGTGTCGGGGGCCCTGAGCGACCTGACCCCCAACCTGGCGGTGACCGTGACCGGGCCGCAGAACGCCGACGGCACCTACACCGCGACGAGGATCGTCATCGGCGGCACCGGCCTGGGCGGCTTCGGCGGCGGCGGGCCGGCCCAGTCCACGCCGGCTGCCGCCTGAGGACCCTCGGGGGGCGCCTAGGCGTCCTGAGCACATCGCGATAAATGATCGGTAAGGTCCATCGGTGGTCCGGTGCCCGAACTGCGGAGCCGCAACCTGACGTACGCCATGATGGTGCCGTGAACCTGCCCGTCGTGCCTCCCGTAAAGCCGATGCTGGCGAAGCTCGTGCCGGGCATCCCCGAAGGGGCCATCTACGAACCCAAGTTCGACGGGTTCCGGTGCATCGTGTTTCGGGACGGAGATGAGGTCGAGCTCGGCAGCCGAAACGAACGGCCCCTCAACCGCTACTTTCCCGAGATCGTGGAGGCAGTCCGCCGGGAGCTTCCGGAGCGCTGCGTGATCGACGGCGAGATCGTCCTCATAGTCGACGGGAAACTCGACTTCGAGGCCCTCCAGCAGCGCATCCACCCGGCCGCCTCGCGCGTGACGATGCTCGCCCGGGAGACCCCCGCCGCCTTCGTCGCCTTCGACCTGCTGGCCCTCGGCGACGATCACTACACCGACCGGCCGTTCTCGCAGAGGCGGGCCGCCCTGCAGCACGCCCTGACCGGAGCGAGGCCGCCGATCCTCCTCACGCCGGCCACCTCCTCGATCGATGTGGCCCGCGACTGGTTCCACCGGTTCGAGGGGGCCGGTCTCGACGGCATCATCGCCAAGCCTCCCGGGATCGCCTACGTCGAGGACCGCCGCGTCATGTTCAAGATCAAGCACGAGCGAACGGCCGACTGCGTCGTGGGTGGATTCCGCTGGCACAAGGCCGGCGACGGGGTCGGCTCGATGATGCTGGGCCTCCACGACGAGGATGGCGATCTCTGGCCGGTCGGCGTCGCAGCCTCCTTTACGGCGGCGGAACGCAAGCGGCTCGTTGCGACCCTCCAGCCGTACCGCCTGCAACCGGGAGAGTCCCACCCGTGGGCCCCGGAGGGGGCGTACGAACGGCTACCGGGTGAGCCCAACCGTTGGAGCCGGGACAAGGACCAGTCGTGGGAGCCCCTGCGGCCGGAGTTGGTCGTGGAGGTCGCCTACGACTACATGGAGGGCAACCGGTTCCGCCACGTGGCCCATTTTCGCCGGTGGCGGCCCGACCGGACGCCGGCCTCGTGTGCCTTCGATCAGCTCGAGCGGCCAGTCCCCGTCGACCTCTCGACGTTCCTGGAGGCGGCAACACCGCCGGCCGGCTGAACCAGAACGACAGATGCCAACGCCGCCAGCGTCAGGCCGCCGGCCGCGGCTGG
>DASPZW010000207.1:0-5008 GCA_035636055.1 Actinomycetota bacterium | reverse complement strand
CCGGTCGAGGGCGTCGGCCCCGTACTGGCGGTAGCCCGACGGTGTCCGTGACTCGGCGGCCAGCAGGCCGATGGCCTCGTAGTAGCGCAGGGCCTTTGCGGTGGTGCCCGCCCGCCGGGCCAGCTCCCCGATCTGCATGCCTCCAGAGTACCGCTTGACATTCCCTTATAGAGGAAGGCTTACAGTCATCCGGGGAGGTTCCTCCTTCGGCGGTATCCACTTGGTGCTGGGAGATCAGACTGTCCGGCTATCTGAAGCACGGTTGGCGCACAACGGGAAGGAGTACCCGCATGAGCCTTGTTCGGATCGACCTCGACGAGCTGTCCTCCGCCGTAGTGGGCAGGATGCCCAGCGTTTCCGAGGAGGAGGCTCTCCTGTCCCTGGAGGAGGCCTTCGATCTGGGCCGCAGGACCAACCGGGCCAGATACGGGGCGGCCCTGTGAGCGCCGCCCCCGGGAGCGGGGCCTCGCCTCGGGTGGTCCTTCAGTACTTCGAGGGTTGCCCCGGATAGCAAACGGCGGCTGACCGCCTGAGCGAGGCCCTGCGGTCGGCGGGCATGGGGGAGCTGGAGATCCAACTTCAGAAGGTCGCCACCCCCGAGGAAGCCGAGCGGGTTGGCTTCGGCGGTTCACCGACGATTCTCTTCGATGGCGTCGACCTCTTCGCAGACACCAGCCCAAGTGTCGGCTATGCCTGCCGCCTCTACCGAACAGCGGCCGGTGCCGAGGGAGCCCCGTCGCTCAGTCAGCTCGCCGAGCGGCTGGCCGAAGCCCTGCAGCGGTGGAATCGGTCGATGTTCTTCCCGGACCTCGCGGCGTCGGAGTGGCTGTGTCAATAGATTTCCGCCCCACCCTGACAGCGAATTTGGGTCCCACCCGCCAACGACAAACGTCACTCGACGGGGCACGAGTCTGAGGGTTCGGCCTCGCCCGGAGACGCTTTAGCCACGGTGCGTTGGACTCCAGCAGTCACGGTGACGGGTTGTGGGGATGATGAGGGATCAGCTCGGTCGTTCGAAGGGCCGGCGTGGCTGCTGGGGATTGCGCGCGCCGTCGTAGCGTCCTGGGCCCTCCACCCCAAGGGGGAGGGTGCCTGTCGGGGGAAGGTCCAGCGCGTCGAAATCGATCTCGGGGAAGCGGCGGTCGAATCCGATCGCCTTGTGGGTCATCGACAGGGAGAGGGCCACGGCGTGCTCGGCCGTGATCACGCCGAGCTTGCGGGCGGCTACAGCAGACCGGGTCTGGCACCGGCACTCGATGGAGTGGATCGCCGCGGTCTTGGCTGCCGAGCCCACCGCGATGCCGAGATCGATGTCGCGCAGGTTGCAGACGGGCCCGGCGAACTCGAGCTCGGCCGAGTCCTCCCGCAGCTTCCTCGACGCATGGAGGAACTCGGCGCAGGTGGCATAGCCGCAGGCACCGCAGTCGTAGTTGGGCGGGTACCAGTTGGGGGCGAGCCCGACGAAGAGGATGGCATCGACCGCCTCGGCCACCTCGGCGTCCCGGAACCAGATCTTCTCCCGGCGCTCAGCCCCCCGTGCCCGCATCCACTCGGCGAGGCGGCCCCTCGTCTCGGCGTCGTCCACGATCACCGTCTCCATGAACGTCGGTTTGCCGGCCAGAAACAGCTGGCCGCCGGACTTGGGGGCCGTGATGGCGGCGGCCGCCATGAGCTTGGCCACCTGGCGAACGGTGTCGGCCCGCAGCTCTTCGTAGCCCAAGTGCTCGGTCACGGTGCGGCCGTGGCCACCTGGCGTGCGCACCAGGCGTAGAGGGCGTCGTAGACGAAGCTGGCACGCTCGAGCAGGCGGTGGTCGTCGGGTTCGACGTCGAGGCCCCCCACTCCGATCGCCAGCAGCCCAGGAGCAGCGTCGTCGGTGCCGAGCTCGGCCTCGATATCGGCTGCGTGGACGATCTTCGCCAGCCGTACCAGCGCTGGGTCGGCTCCCAGCCCGAAGTCATCGATGAGCACCTCGAAGCTGCACTTGCCGTCCCGGTGGGTGTACTCAGCACCCGAGGCGTCGAGGGACCGGGCACCTTCGGCGGTGGCGACGGAGAGCACCTGGTCGGCGGGCACGTAGAGAATTTGGGCCTCCGGGTCTATGAAGCGCCGGATCAGCCAGGGACAGGCGATGCGGTCTGTCTTGGGGCGAGCACGGGTCACCCACTTCATGGGCTCTCCTCCTTGTCGGAATGAGGTCGGGAAGGGGTTTGGGATCGGACCTCGGAGTAGGCATCGGCGACCTCGGCCAGGCCGCCGACGTTGAGGTAGCCGCCGACGACGTCGTAGCAGGTGATAGGCCGGTAGTCCACGGCAGCGTGGACGGCCGAGGCCGTGAGGCGGTCCCGATCGGGCGTAGCGACCCAGGCGTCGAAGACCTCGTGGGACGGCCAGATGGTGATGACCACCGTCTCCCCCTCGCTCGACGCCGGCTCAAGGACCAGCTCGGCCAGGATCCCGTGGTCCTGGCGCGTCTTGCGGCCCTCGGCAATCCAATCCAGGTACCGGTGGCGTTCGTTCGCCGGCACGCCGACGGTTCGCAGGCACACGATCATGCTGGCCTCCTTGGTCCCCCGGACCTGCTGCACGCGCGCTCACGGATGCTCGCAACCACGGTTGCACATCTGGGGACTGGAGCCTAGCATGGCCCCGTGAACGGTCCTGCACGCTGGGTGCTGCTGGCCTACCAGATGCCTCGGGAGCCCTCCACGCCGCGGGTGTCGATCTGGCGGAAGCTTCGCCGTCTCGGGGTCGCGCAGCTCATGGACGGCCTCGTGGCCCTGCCCCTCAGCGCCCGCAACCATGAGCGACTGGAGTGGCTCGCCGAGGAGATCCGAGAAGCAAGTGGCGAGGCGGCGATCTGGCTTGCCCAAACGAGCTCCCTCGACCAGGAGCGGACGCTTGTCTCCCAGCTCCAGGAAACCGTGGCGGAGGAGTACCGGCATGTGGCAACCGCAGCCCGGGAGGCAGAGGACTCGGAGCCTGCCACTCGCCGACGCGCCCTGATGCGCCTGCGGCGAGACCTCCAGCTGATCCGTGAGCGTGACTACTTTCCGACCCAAGTCCGTGAGGCGGCGGTCTCGGCTGTGGAGCAGCTCGCAGGCGTTGGCGAGGTTGTGCCGTGAGGTGGGCAACCCGCCGGAGCTGCCACATCGACCGGGTGGCGTGCGCCTGGCTCATCCGGCGCTACATCGATGCCGATGCCGAGTTCATGTTCGTGGGAGACCCCGATGAAGTGCCCCCCGACGCTACCCCCTTCGACATGCCCGGCGTCGAGCTGTCCCACCACCGGAGCAACTGCAGCTTCGAGAGCTTCCTGGAGCGCTACCAGCTGGAGGACCCGGTGCTGGTGGAGATCGCCCGGATCGTGCACGAGGCCGATCTCGCGGATGAGCGCTTCCACGCTCCCGAGGCTCCGGGGATGGACGTGCTCATCCGGGGTCTTTCAATGGTGCTGGATGATGATGCGCTTCTCGAGCTCTCCGGGCCTCTCTTCGACGGGCTCTACGCGTACACGAGGCAGGCATTGCTGCTGGGTCGGGAGCCGTCGTGATCCGTCGGGCTGAACGCGCGCGCCCTCGATCGAGGAGGACTTGGTATGGCCGCCTTCCCTGACACGTTCAGCCACGCCCACATCGCCGCCACCGCGGCCACGACCGGGGCGATCTGTGCCGGCATCGGCATCTGGAGGCTCACTGGGAAACGCCGGGCTGTCACCGGTCTCATCTTGGGTGCGTTGGCCGGCTTCGCCGTGTACCTGTTGCGCGCCTCGGCGAACATGCCCCAGCTCAACAACGACGGGATCCAAGGCTTCTCCGCCAACGACTGGCTAGCGCCCGCGATTGTATTTGTCGTCCTCAGCGTCTACGCAGATCTGTTCCCTCCGCCAGATCCTCGCCGGTTCAGACAAGTCCGAGCCGCAGCCACGATCACCGCCTTCGCTGTGAACGTGATCACCATCTGAATCGGGCGCTTCGGCAACCGAACCCGGCTGTGCGAGAGCCATCCCGCACCCGCCCCCTGGACCGGGACTTACGCCGGCGGGCCGGCTACCAGACGCTCGAGCAGGCGGCGGTTGTCCTCCTCGACGGCTTCGATCTGCTCGCTGAGCGCTCGTACCTCCTCCAACAGGGCTTCCCGCAGAGTTCGAACACCAGTTGATGTCCGAGGACGCGGGACGGCCATCATCCTCCGGGCTGCGGTCCCCGGTTCTCCCCCTGCGCGAGCGCCAGGGAGCGTCGTGCAGGATGAGGTGGGCGGCGGGAACTGAGGCGAGCTGTTAGATCTGCGAGAGCGCCTTAGCCTTTTACCTTGTTGGGGTGGCCGTCGATCGCGGCCGGACAGCCTGGGACCCCTGGCCAGCTCGGCGGGCACTCCGTGAGCTGAGCTGCAGAAAGACGTGGGCCACCACGATCACCACCGCCACGGCGACCCAGACTCCAGGGGAAGGGAGCCGAAGGGCAAAGAACATCCTCAGCCCAGGGACGACGAGGCACGCCACGAGGCTCCCTGCGAGGCCGGCCATGAGCAAGTAGTGGCCGTGCTCACGAGGCGGCGCAAGGAGGGCCAGGATGGACAGCCCGCAGGTGGTGAGCGTGATGGTCGCGACAGTGCGGGCCACATCGAGATGGGCGGGCTCGAGCTGGCGGGCGAACGCATAGGCGGTGAGCGTGGCCGCCGCCGCGATGGCCCCTGCAGGAATGGCGAAGCGCAGGATCCGGGAGAGGAAACCCGGTCGGGAGCGTGTCGTGTTGGGCTCGAGGGCGAGGAAGAAGCCGGGGATCCCGATGGTCAGAGAACCCGCCAACGTCAGGTGCCGGGGAAGAAACGGGAAGGCCACCCCGACGACCCCGACGGCAAGGGCGAGGGCGAACACGTAGACGGTCTTGGTGACGAACAGGCTCCCGGTGCGCTCCACGTTGGCGATGACCCTACGGCCTTCGGCGACAACGGCCGGGAGTGTGGCGAAGTCGTTGTCGAGCAGGATCGCCTTGGCGACCGCCCGGGT
>DASPZW010000206.1:0-3780 GCA_035636055.1 Actinomycetota bacterium | reverse complement strand
AGCCGTTCCCGCTGCGGGCGGCCGCAGCCTGGGACCAGGCCCGCACCGCCGTCGCCGCCACCGCGCACGGGGGCCGCCGGTGAACGAGGTGCGGGTACGGTTGCGCATCGGCTCCCTGGACCTGGACCTGCCGGACGACCTGCCCACGGGCCTGCCCGCCGGACAGGCCCGCCGGCTGCTCGCCGACCTGCAAACCGAGCTCGCCCGGCGGTTCGAAACCGGGGGCCTGCCCCCCGGGATGAACGCTGGCGCCAGGCTCGACACGATCCGCGTCCAGGCGCCGGGCCACCGGCGCGGCGGGCCGCGTGCCCACCAACGGCTCGCGGAGCGGATCGCCGGCGCCGTGTACGAGGGCCTTGCCCAGTGACCGGCCTGAGCACGTCTCCCCTGGTGCAGAAGGGCGCGATCCTCGCGCTGGCCCCCGGCAGCCCGTCCCCCACGGTCGTCGTGGTGTTCCAGTACAACCCCAACGAAATCACCCGCGACCTCAAACCCAACGCCGGCAAGGAGGGTGGTGCCCCGGGTGAGCAGCTCCGCCTCAGCGGCCCACCCACCGAGACCATCTCGATCTCCATCGACATCGACGCCGTCGACCAGCTCGCGCTGGGCGATCCCAACGCTGCGCAGTACGGCATCGGCCCCTCGCTGGCGGCCCTCGAGCTGCTCCTGTACCCGAAGTCGGCGACGGCCATCGCCGACGCGGCGCTGGGGGCCGCGGGCATGCTCGAGATCGTCCCCCAGGAGGCACCTCTGGCCCTGCTCTCCTGGAACAACAACCGCATCCTGCCGGTGAGGATCGAGACCCTCAACATCGACGAGCAGGCGTTCGATGCGAACCTCAACCCGATCCAGGCGACGGTGAAGCTGTCGGTGCGGGTGCTCAACTACAACGACCTCGGGGCGGGGAGCGAGGGCGGCAAGATGTTCCTGGCCCAGCAGATACGACTCGAGCGGATGGCCGGCCTGGGCGGCTTCGGCGCGGCGGCGCGGCTGCCATGACCTTCGACCCGACCAGCCGCTATGCCGGCATCGCCACCTCCGTGTACGAGACCACGGACGCTGGCGGCAACGTGCAACTCATTCGCTACGTGCAGCGGCGGCTGCTCCCCACCCCCGACCCGACGGCCGCGGTGATCCAGTACCTGGTGACCCCCGGGGAGCGCCTCGACGTCGTCACCGCCCTCTACGCCGGTGACCCCACCCTGTACTGGCAGCTCTGCGAAGCGAGCGAGGTCATGCTCCCCGAAGAACTCGACCAGGTCGGGGCCGTCATCCGCATCCCCCTCCAAGGGTCCTGAGGGGTACTCAAGGTGCTCGATGGAAAGCTGGGCGTCAGGCTCCAGATCATGACCGGCCCGAACCTGCCGCAGGCACGCCCCCAGCTGGCGGCGGCATTCCAGTCCGCGAGCGTGACCAACACCGCCGGTGCCGAGGACGGCTTCGAACTGGTCTTCGGCCTGACGAAGAGCGCCGGAGGGCGGTGGGACCTTCTGGCCGGCAAGTACCTGGAACCCACCTACCGCGTGATCGTGGCGGTGCACCTCGGGCTCACGCCCGTGGTCCTCATCGACGGCCTGATCGCGGAGCGCCACGTCAATCCCATGGCCGAGCCCGGCGCCACGACCGTCAAGGTCATCGGCAGCGACCAGACGGTGAAGCTCGACCTCGTGGAGAAGGACAAGCAGTATCCCAACCAGACCGACAGCGTCATCGTGACGAGCCTGCTCGCCGCCTACTCGAACCTCGGCCTCGTGCCGAAGGTCACCCCGACCACCGACGTCCCCATCCAGGTCGAGAAGGTCCCGACGCAGCGGGAGACCGACCTGCAGTTCATCCGGCGGCTCGCCCAGCGCCACGGGTTCGTCTTCTACCTCTCCCCCACCGAGATCGGCGTCACCGAGGCCTACTGGGGACCGTCGGTGCGCGCCGGCCTGCCGCAGCCCGCCCTCACCCTGGGCATGCCCGCCAGCACCAACGTCGAGTCCCTGACGTTCGGCTACGACGCCCTCGCCCCGGTGGAGGCGGCGCCCCGCATCGTCGAGCCCGCCAGCAAGAAGGAGCTGGCCGAGCCGACGCTCCCGGCGGCCCGCACCCCACCGCTGTCGACGTCGCCGGTCCCCACCCTGCGCAAGCTCCTGCTGCGTGACACCGCCAACACGGGGGCGGTGGGGGCCGAACTCGCCTCGGTTGCGGCGGCCACGTCGGCACCCGAGCCCCTCAGCGCCTCGGGCGAGGTCGACATCGTCCGGTACGGCAGCGTCCTGCGCGCCCGCGGCCTCGTCGGGGTCCGTGGGGCGGGCACCGAGAACGACGGCACCTGGTACGTACGCTCGGTCACCCACACCATCACCCGCGGCTCCTACAGGCAGCGCTTCGAGCTGTCACGCGATGGCCAGGGCTCCCTCACGCCGGCGGTGCGCCCGTGAGAAAGACCGTGACCAACAGGAGGTGCCGCTGATGCCTCCCCAGCAGTTCTTCGGCAAGTACCGGGGCGTCGTCACCAACAACGCCGACCCGCTCAAGATGGCCGCATCCGGGCCACCGTCCCCGACATCTACGGCACCAACGAGAGCGGGTGGGCAATGCCGTGCGCCCCCTTCGCCGGCCGCAGCACAGGATTCTTCGCCCTCCCGACCGTCGGGGCGGGCGTCTGGGTCGAGTTCGAGCACGGGGACCCCGACTACCCGATCTGGGTTGGGGCCTGGTGGGGCTCCGCCGAGGAGATGCCCCCGCTCGTAGCGGCCGATCCACCGAACGTGGTCATGGTCCGCAGCGCCGGCGGGTCCAGCATCACGATCAGCGACGCCGGCGAGACCGGGCTCATCCTGGAGGCCTCCACCGGGGCGAAGGCCAAGATCGGCGCGGCCGGCATCGAACTCGACAACGGTCAGGGTGCCAAGGTCAAACTCTCGGGCCCACAGGTGTCGATCAACGACGGCGCCGTGGAAGTGACTTGAAGGGAGGCCAGGCCGTGGGCGTCGCCTTTCCCCACCAGGTCGACCCCACGGGTCGGACCGTGCTGAGCCGTTCCTACGCGGCCCACATCCGTGACCTGATCGAGCAGCTCCTCTTCACCAGTCCCGGGGAGCGGGTCAACCGGCCGAAGTTCGGGGCGGGCCTGCTGCCCATCGTCTTCAAGCTGAACGGCGTCGGCCTCGCTGCCGTCACCGAGGCCACGGTGCAGGGAGCGCTCACCTTCTACCTCGGGGACCGGATCACCGTCGAGCAGGTCACCGCCACCAGCGAGGACTCCACGCTGACGATCTTCATCTCGTACACGATCATCCAGACCAACAGACCTTCAAGGAGACCTTCATGCGGACAGCCGGATGAGCGCCCTCGCGCAAGGGGACCTCGCCGTCTACGGGGTGGGCAACCACCGCCGGCGCGAGTTGGTGCGCGGCCGTCCCCACCTCAACGGCATCGACTGGATCGAGGTCGACGCCGACCAGACGACGCTCCGGGTCCACCTCCTGAACCCCCTGGACCGGCGCCGTGCCCACGGCCGGTGGGCGGCATCGATCGTGCCGGGCAACATCAGGATCACCGGGGGCGAACGGGTGACGGGCATCGTGGTGACGGCCGTGAGGAACGAGGGCACGTCCCTCGAGGTGACCGTCGACCGTCCCGGGGACTGGTCGCCCTACGAGCTGCGGGTCGTCGGCCCCGCCGGGGGGCCGCCCGCCGGATTCGACCCGGTGCTGTCGGCAATCCCGTTCTCGTTCAAGTCCGCCTGCCCGACGGGGATGGATCCCCCGGACACGTCCGCCCCACTCCCTG